>CAJXRJ010000373.1 GCA_913058555.1 uncultured bacterium | reverse complement strand
ACAGGATTAAGGCCGAGGCGCGGATGTCGTCTGTGGCCCTGGTGGACCCCGCCTAGGTCCCAGGGAATTCGGCGCCGCGCGAGCAGAGAACCATGATGACTGTTCCGGGGGGGAGCTGTGCCCGCCATCGACGGAAGAGCGGCGGGTCCCGATGCTGGAAAGCCTGGTGGGCCCTGCTCCGCGCCAGCCAACTCTGTCCCCACGTACGCCGAACGGCGCACCGCAGGGAGTAGGCAGTCAGAAACCGTGACGGGTACTTCGTGGAGGGGCATCGGGCGGGTCCTGATCTGGGCGCAGTTGAATGGGACTCCTTTCGATGGCGAAGTGGGTGGCAGGGGTCCCGGCACAGGTGGCGTCGGGGCCCTCGGGCTGCCTCACGAATTCCTGAGAATGTCCCGTCCACCGTCGCGACTCATTCTCAGCGCCGCCTTCGCCGGGATCGCCGGGCCAGGTGGAGGGGATGGCCGCCGCAGGATCGATCGAGCACCGTGACGCGATGAGGTCCGGCATCCGTCCGAGGCACCCGGCCATCTAATGGACTACGCACTTGAGGGAGTACTCGAGGACCGGCGCAACTTGGGGTCTTCGAGGTAGGCACGGGCGTCGACGGTGGCGACCGCGGCCGGCGCGATGTCGTGTTGCCCGGGACCATCCCGACCGAATCCCACGGCAAGAAGAGCACGCCTTCGCTCCGCCTGGCAGAATCGCGCGTCCACCGAGGAATCAGGATGCCAGCATCAGGAAACAACGACACTCCACGGCCCGCCGTGCCGTGCCGCGTCCTTAGTCGACACAGGGATTGCTCCTTGCAGATCCTGGCATTGGCCAAACCGACACTTCGTCATGATTCGTGACCTCGCACGCTCTTCACTGGTCCGAAAACGCGTCATGGCCTTGACTGGTGGGTGGCTGTGCATCTTCCTTGCCGTGCACAGCGCCGGCAATCTCACGCTCTTTCTGCCTGAAGACCAGGCGCGGCCGGCCTACAACGCCTACACGGCCTTCATGACGGGCAACCCCGTCGTCAAGGTGCTCTCGCTGCTCAACACCCTTGCGCTGGTGCTCCACAGCCTGGTCGCTCTGGCGCTCGTCGTACAGAACCGCCAGGCGAGTGGCGCTCGGTACGCATGCTCTCGGCCGGATCTGACAAGCTCCTGGCGAAGTCGCCACATGGGTTTCCTTGGCAGTCTCGTCCTCGTCTTTCTGGTCATCCACCTGAAGACGTTCTGGTTCCGCTATCACTACGGAGATGTCGAACTCGATCTGGAGGGGCGGCGGGACCTGTACGGGGTGGTTTGCGCGGCGTTCTCGCAAGGGTGGTACGTGGCGCTCTACGTGGCATCGATGCTGGCCCTGGGCCTTCACCTTCTGCACGGCGTCTCCAGTGCGCTCCGCACACTAGGCCTGCATCACCGGCGCTATTGGCGTATCGCTTGTTGGCTGGGGGCGGGCCTGGCGATCGGCCTGTCTGCCATCTTTGCGGCGATGCCAGTCTTCCTCTACCTCTACCGATAGCGCCATGCTGGACCCAAAGATCCCGGAGGGGCCACTGAACGAGAAGTGGTCGCTGCACAAGTCGCGCATTCGGCTCATCAACCCGGCCAATAAGCGTGGACTGAAGGTCCTCGTGATCGGTTCCGGACTGTCAGGGGGTGCGGCCGCCGCATCGCTCGCCGAGGCGGGCTACCAGGTCGAGTGCTTCTGCTTTCAGGACAGTCCGCGCCGAGCGCACTCGATTGCCGCCCAGGGCGGCATCAACGCGGCGAAGAACTACCAGAACGACGGCGACAATATCCAGCGGTTGTTCATGGACACCCTGCGCGGTGGCGACTTCCGCTCCCGTGAGGCAAACGTCTATCGGTTGGCAGAGCTCTCCACCAACGTGATCGACCAAGCCGTCGCGCAAGGGGTACCGTTTGCGCGCGAGTACGGTGGGTTGCTGGCCAACCGTTCGTTTGGAGGTGTGCAGGTCCAGCGGACCTTCTACGCCCGTGGCCAAACGGGCCAACAGCTCTTGCTGGGCTGCTATGGGTCCCTGAGCCGGCAGATCCAAGCTGGCAAGGTGCGCATGCACACGCGCACCGAGATGCTAGACGTCGTTGTGGCGGACGGCCGCGCGTGCGGCGTGATCACACGGGACCTCGTCACGGGGGAGATCCAGCGGCACAACGCGCACGCCGTGGTCCTCGCCACCGGTGGATACGGGAAAATCTACTACCTGTCGACGCTCGCCATGGGCTGCAACGCGTCGGCCGTGTGGCGTGCCCACAAGCGCGGCGCCTACTTCGCGAATCCGTCCTTCGGCCAGATTCACCCCACCTGCATTCCGGTCATGGACGAGCACCAAGGCAAGCTCACACTCATGTCGGAGTCCCTGCGCAACGACGGCCGGATCTGGGTCCCCATCGGTGCCGGCGACAAGCGACCCGCCGCGGACATCCCCGAGGCTGAGCGAGACTACTACCTCGAGCGCAAGTACCCCGCCTATGGGAACCTCACGCCGAGGGACATCGCGTCACGGGCGGCCAAGGAAGTTTGCGACGAAGGGCGCGGCGTTGGACCGACGGGCCGGGCCGTGAATCTTGACTTCAGGGACGCCATCGAACGTTTGGGCCGCCCGACGATCGAGGAACGGTATGGCAACCTGTTTCAGATGTACGAGACCATCACCGGGCTGAATCCGTATGTACAGCCGATGCTGATCTACCCCGCGTCCCATTTCTCCATGGGGGGCCTATGGGTGGACTACAACCTGATGACCACCGTCAAGGGGCTCTTTGCGTTGGGGGAGTGCAACTTCGCGGATCACGGCGCCAATCGCCTGGGTGCGAACTCACTGCTGCAGGCGTGTGTGGACGGCTACTTCATCGCGCCGTACACCGTCACGGACTACCTGGCCGAGTACGTCAAAGCAGAGCCCATCCCCGTCGAGCACCCCGCTTTCGAGCGCGCCGAGAGCTCCGTCAGGGAGGCCATCACGGACCTGATGAGCCGGCGCGGCACACGAACGGTCGACGAGTTCCACAAGGAGCTCGGAACCACCCTCTGGGACTCCTGCGGCATCACTCGATCGGCCAAGGGCCTTGGCGAGGGGATTGAGCGTATCCGCGAACTTCGGGAGCGGTTTCGAGTCGATCTGCAGCTCACCGGGAGCGCGGATCGCATGAATCCGGAGCTGGAGAAGGCCGGGCGCGTCGCGGACTACCTTGAACTAGGGGAGCTCATGTGCCGGGATGCACTGCGCCGCGAGGAATCATGCGGGGCGCACTTTCGGTCAGAGTTCCAGCGCGACGGCGAGGCGCTGCGCAACGACGAAGCCTTCATGCACGTGTCGGCCTGGGAGCACGGCGGCGCAGGGCAACTTCCCACGCATCACGAGGAGAGCCTCACCTTCGAATCCGTCGAGCCAGGAGTGCGTAACTACCGATGAAGATCACCCTCAAGATCTGGCGTCAAGAGCACCGTGGGGAACGCGGTGAGATGGTCGAGTACGTGCTCGACGACGTGTCCGAGGCGATGTCGTTCCTCGACATGCTCGACATGCTGAATCGCGACCTGATTCGCCGTGGCGAACGTGTCGTGGCCTTTGATCACGACTGCAGAGAGGGGATCTGCGGCCAGTGCAGTCTGCACATCAACGGGCGCGCCCATGGGCCACGTGCGCTCACCACCGCGTGCCAGCTCCATATGCGTGAGTTCCAAGACGGGGATACGGTCTTCATTGAGCCCTGGCGCGCGCGAGCGTTCCCTGTTCTCTCCGATCTCGTTGTGGATCGAAGCGCATTGGACCGCATTGTGGAAGCCGGGGGTTTTGTCTCCATCAACGCGGGGACGGCCCCCGAGGCCAACGCGATTCCCATCGGCAAAGCCGCCGCGAGTCACGCCTTCGACGCGGCCACGTGCATCGGGTGCGGCGCCTGCGTGGCGGCCTGCCAGAACGGATCCGCGATGCTCTTCACCGCGGCGAAGGTATCGCACCTCAGCATGCTGCCCCAGGGGCGTGTCGAAGCCCCTGAGCGCGCTGCGCGCATGGTTGCCCAAATGGACGCGGAGGGCTTCGGGAGCTGTTCCAACATCGGGGCATGCGAGGCCGTTTGCCCGAAGGGCATATCGACCCAACACATCGGCAGACTGAACTGGGAGCACCTGCGCGGCGATCTCGCCGGTGGCGCCTGAAAAAGGGGGCGCTACCGTGAAGATCGTGCCCGTGGCGGCGTTGGGCGAAGGAGCTGCGGCTCACTTCCCAAAGGGGATCGGGGGCGAGCAGCCTGCCTGACCGAGTTGACCAAGGCCGCCCCGTTGGATGCAGCGCCTACTTGCCCGGCCCTTCCCTGTCGGGCGGCGTCCGGAACTGGTCGTACTCCGGGTTGACGTCCGCGTTCTTGAAGATCGCGCGATCTCGCCACAGCTCGAAGGTGGCCCGGAGCTGCTGGGGGTCCTCGGGCTGCTGGCCGCGGTCGCCCGTTGCCTCGATCCAGTGGGACAAGAGGCCCCGATGCTTTACGAGCTCGTCCTCGAAGGCCGGATCGGTGGCGAGGTTGCGCATCTGATGGGGGTCGGTCGCCAGGGCATAGAGTTCCTCGGCCGGCCGTGGACCGAACCAGTGGGCCGCCTGGTATTCGGTCAATTCGCCCGCCGCGTGCAGCCTCTTCAGGTCCTTCACCGTCCTGGCGTTGTCGCGGTACTGGGCCTGCAGCATCGGACGGTCCGGGAAGTCGTTACGGATGTAGCGGAAGTTGTCGGTGCGCACCGTGCGGATGCGGTCGATGGTGTAGTCGCACCGGTCGCGGGCCGAGATGACGCGCGTACGGGGCCGATGATTCGCCGCAAAGAGGTCGACGCCGTCAAGGTACGTGGGGAGCTCGACGCCCGCGAGCGCGAGCGTTGTCGCCGGGATGTCGAGGCCTGAGACGAGGTCGCTGCGTACGGTACCGGACTTCCATAGATCGCTCGCGCCCCAAACGACAAGCGGCACATGGACGCCGCCTTCGTAGCAGAATTGCTTGTGGCGCAGCGACTGGTTGTTGCCGTGATCGGAGAAGAAGAACACAAGCGTGCTATCCAGTTCGCCGTCGGCCTTGAGCTGGTCGAGGACCTGCTGCACCTGGTGATCGGTACCACGGACGGCGTTGTAGTGGGTCGTCCAGGAACGGCGGTGCGCGGGAGTATCTGGGAAGTAGGGCGGCAGTGGCACCTCTCCGTCGGCCAGCTTCTCGCCGTCCCGCACGTGTTTGGCGCCCGCCTTGCCGCCCCACAACATGATCTGACCAAACCAGGGCTGTGCCTTGTTGGGGCGCGCACTCCAGGTGCCTTCGGTCAGCGAGCCGGGGTGCTCTGCCGAGTTGCCCTGCCAGCCATTGGCACCATGGCGGTAGTTCGGCTTTGTGCCGACCGAATAGAGCGCGCGCCGGTCGTAGTGGAAGTTGTAGTCGTCCTTGCCGCTGTTGAAGGTGAAGTACCCAGCCGTCCGCATCAATTCGGGGACCGTGACGATGCCCTCGGGCAAGTCGATGCGCAGTGCCTTCGGCACGGGGCCTTTCCCCGCGCGCGACGATCGGTGCTGGTGCGTGCCAGCCGTCGTCTGCATGACGCCGGTGATGATCGCCGATCGGCACGGTGAGCAGACGGGAGCTGGCATGAACGTGCGCCGGAACAGAACGCCCTCCGCCGCAAGCCGGTCGATCGTGGGCGTGTGACCCGCATTGACGTTGTCGCCGTAGCAGCCCATGTAGGGCGAGAGATCTTCGACGAAGATCCAGAGGATGTTCGGTCGATCCTCTGCCGGACTGGATGCCTGCGGGAGGAGCGCAAGGAGAAGAGTGCCGAGTAGAGGGAAGAGTCTCATCAGAGTGAGGGACGCAAAGCGCCCCTGGTGTGTCAGGTGCATGGGCCGAAAGCAGCCAGCTTTGGATGCCTTGTCCTTGCGGGTCAGTTGGCACCAGCGCGATCGGCGTAGCCCGCAACCGGGCCGAGGCGACGAGGTCCGTCTACTTTGCGGCTGGGCTCCCAGGCCCCCAGAGCGGTTCCTTCATCGGTGCCTCCCACTCGTCGAGGGCCTTGACCATCGATGCGACGAGCTCTGGGTGCTTGGCCGCGACGTCCGTCGATTCGGATACGTCCGACTCCAGGTCGTAGAGTTCCGGCGCGAGCCCCTTGGGGCGGTCCTGGTGCAGTTTCCATTTGCCGAGCCGCATGGCCCGAGGTCCCGTGCTGCCGTGTTGGCGCCAGAAGAGCGGTCGTTCCCCAAAGGTGGAGGCTGGCCGCGCAGCGGGATCGCCCGTTACACGGCCCAGGAAGCTGGTGCCGTCGAGCTTCCAGGTCGGATCCACGGCCTTATCAGCCACGTCGAAAACCGTCGGCAGGATGTCGCGCGCGGTGATCGGGTCGGACACGACGCTGCCCGGTTCGATATGGCCTGGCCATCGCATGGCCCACGGCACGCGCAGCCCCCCTTCCGTCAGCATGCCCTTGCGCCCCTTCAGCGGTGTGTTGTTCGCACCCGTCCGGGTCTGGCCGCCGTTGTCGTTCGTGAAGATGACGAGCGTGTCCCCGTCGAGGCCATTGGCCTCCAGGCAGTCCAGGATCTTGCCAACGTTGTCGTCGAGCGCGACGACGAGCCCGGCGTACCGCCTTCGCCTTTGTTTCTCGATGTGCGCGATGCGCTCCTTGTCGGTGGCGCGCGGCTGGTTGGGACTGTGGGGCGCTGTGAACGACACGAAGAGATAAAACGGCTCGTCCTTGTGCTCACCGATGAATTGGCAGGCTGCGTCGCCAAAACGATCTGTCACGTAGCCGCTCTCGTCGGTCGGAGTCCGGTTGTCGAGGATCACGCGGTGCGGCGTTGGCTTCTCCATGGGGAGGTAGCTGCGGGACCCCTGAAGGAGCCCGTAGAAGTGATCAAAACCCCGTGCATTCGGGTGGTATGCGTCGGGGTACCCAAGGTGCCACTTGCCGATGAGCCCCGTCGTGTAGCCAATGGCCTGAAGCCGTTTGGGGCCGAACGTCTCCCCGAGTGAGAGGCCGTTCTTCGTCCCAGGGGGCAGGTTGTTGTCGTAGCCAAAACGCTGCTGGTAGCGGCCGGTCATCAAGGCCGCTCGGGAGGGCGAACACACGGAGCCGCTCATGTACGCGTCGGTCATGCGGACGCCGCCCGCCGCGATCGAATCGATTCGCGGCGTGAGGGCTCTCATGTCGGCAGCACAGTTCGGCTGGAAGCCGAAGTCCGCATAGCCGGCGTCGTCCGAGAAGAGAACGATAACGTTCGGCATCCGGGCGGCGTCGCTACTGGCCTCCTCCTGCCATGGCGCTGCTCCAAAGAGGGTCGGTAGAAGGAACAGTGTGGCGGCCAGCAACGGCGAGATCTTCATGGCACGAGGATAGGGCACTTGGCTCCCTTCTGCGCCTTTGCTACGGGGATGGGGCGTGCGGGGGGGCCGTGCCAGGCGCTTCGC
>CAJXRJ010000372.1 GCA_913058555.1 uncultured bacterium | reverse complement strand
GATCATGCCTAGTCTCGTGGGCTCGGAGATGTGTATAAGAGACAGGGGGGAATCCGGTGCGAGAAAGCCGCGCCCTACCTCGAGCGCTTAGGGTTCGAGGACGTCTACCAGCTTGACGGCGGAATCCTGCGCTACTTCGAAGACGTCGGGGCCGACCACTACGAAGGCGACTGCGTCGTCTTTGACGAGCGAGGCGCTCTGACCCCAGAACTGGCGCCCATCGAGCAGCCGGCGACCGACCAGTAAATCCCTCCGCTGTGGGACCTCTCAGGGCAGGTGCCGGGTCTCGACCGCGCTCGAGAGACCGATTCCTGTGGCGTCGCCCGGGTCCCGGTACAGCTGCTGGACGGTGAGTGTGTAAGCGACGGTACTGGGCACAAGAGAGACTCTGTCGGTCCAAACGCCGGCGGAGTCGGTGATCCCGAAGCTGAGTCGGAAGAGGTCGCCGCCAACGAGCAGTTGACCCCCGTAGAACGGCAGAGAATTGCGCTCGGAGCCCACGGCGAAATACGTGAGCATCCCGGGCAGGGCGTCGTAGCTCGACAGGGTGAGCTGGGTGTCCGTTTGGGTTGCGACGACGCGGGCTTGGCCACCCTGACTGTTGACCTTGGCATCCCCGTAGGGCTGGGGCACGGGGCCGCTGAGGAAGCGGAAGAGGTTGCGGGCGTACTGGGAGTTGTCGAAGCGGGTGATGTCCGTCCCCGCGCCGTTGGTGTTGAAGAAGGTATTGCGGTCGAAGTGCCCTGCAACCGCACCGGCGCCGTAATAGGCCACGACCAAACTGGCGTCCGCGGGCCCCGCGAGCCGCAGGGAGCCGGCACCTGGGGCGTCGTTCACGCGGATGTCGTTCTCCGCCCGTGCGAGAATCTGAACCTGGACACCCGCTGGGGTGGGGCCGACGGTGAGGGGGGAGACCCCTTCTCCGTCAAAGGCCAGGACATCGTCGCTTGCGTTGAGAGTGAGGTTGGGACCCGTCAGAACGGGATTGACCGGAACCAGATGGTCCCCCTGATTGGCCCTGGACACGTAGGTGGATGTGTCCTGGCTCATCACGAGGCCGTAGGGGTCGAGGAATGGCTGGTCGGAGCTCGGTGCCTTGCCCCAATCGGATCCCCAGTTGGCATCGCTAATGACGAGCAAGCCACCGCCGCCGAAGACGAAGTTGGTCACGGTCTGTACGTCGGCGGGGGAGTAGGTCTGATTGTTCGAGGCCAAGACCAAAACGCTCACGTTCGCCAGGTCGAGGGCGGCGAAGTCCACCGGAGCTCCGCTAGTGTTTTCAATCACCTGCTCAACGGTGTAGCCCTCTGCACTGAGGGTCTGGGCAAGCTGGCCGAAACCGTGGTTGCCATTGGAGGTGCTGAAGTTGCCGATGTCGGATAGTTGTTCATCGGAACCGCCCCCCAAGAATCCGCCTGTGCCGTTGGCGCCGCGGACAAAGACCACCCGTCCCGATTGGGGCGTCGCAAGGGACAGGCCTGTGGTGAGAGCGACGGCAAGGGCGAGAATGGGTCTGCGGGAGTTCATCACGGTGTGGGCGGGGGACTGAGATGGGGAAGAGGGGGTCCCTGGCCCGCCGCTTGGCGCCCGGCCGTGGAATCCAACAGGAAGGGGCTCTCCGCCGCCGCATCGCTCTCCATTGTCACTAGTTCTGAATTCGACCCATGAAGGCCCCTTCAGCACCGACAAAAAGTTCGCTGGCTTTCTCTCCCTCCGAAAGGCAATCGGGCCCCCAGGGGCCCCGGCGCCATGCAGACCGAGTGAGGGTGTGCTGAAACGCGCACGCCCGGCGGGGCTCACCTGGGCGCGGCGAGATACGATCTCTCCCATGGTGGGCACAGACTGGAGCGTTGAACGGAAGCTACTGGGCGTCAAAGGGGCTTCGATCGAACCTGGATTGACCCACGCCGAACTCTCCGCGGCGGAAGCGGCCCATGGGTTTCAGTTTCCGAACGATCTCCGGTCACTGCTGGCCGCATTCTTGCCGCGCGGCGGCGGCTTCCCTGATTGGCGCGATCCCGAGTCCGCAGACCTTCACCGTCAGATGGATGGGCCGTTCGCGGGCATTCAATTCGACATCGAGCACTGCAACTTCTGGTGGCCGAGCTGGGGTTCCAAGCCCGCCCAACTGTCCGAAGCCTTCGCGATCGCCCGGGACCAGCTGAAGAAGGCGCCCCGCCTGATACCGATTTCGGGGCACAGGTACATGCCAAGCTCACCCCAGGAGCCGGGCAACCCCGTCTACTCCGTGGTCCAGACCGACATCATCTATTACGGCAGCGACCTACGGTCCTACCTCCACTGCGAATTCGGACGGGCAGAGTGGGAGGAAGCGGTGAGCGGAGAGGTGCGCCACATCGAATTCTGGACGGACCTGATCGACTCAGACCTTTGATCGACGCAGGCCACTAGGGAGTATCGAGCCCGGATTCGCGCTCTCCTGGGCACGGCCCGAATCCAGGTCCTCAAGCCACTGGGCCCCTCGTCCCCTGGCTGCCGCGGAAACCGCATCGAGTGCTGCATTTCACCCACGTCAACGGCATCGACCCACCGGATGCCACCGAACGTGTCGATTTGCCTGCGTGGACTCCTGCGCCCCAACCAGGGGAGGCCGTGTCTGCCAAGTCCTCGCCATCGTCGCATCCCGCATCGCGGGCGAGTTTGCGGTGGGCCGACGCACCCGCGTCGGTGGTTGCGAATGCCCCGCCGGGCGGCACCGCCAAGTGGTTGCAATGCCCCGTGGGCTGAGTGAGCGCGCCTTCCTGATGGGAAACTTGAGGCTCGCGAAACTAACGACATTGCTCGGGACACTCGTAGTTGCCACGGCCACCAACCAGGCGGAAGTGGCGTTCACGGCGTCCGTGTGCAGGTCCCCCGACTGTGCGCAGGGCGTCGAATTGTGCGCTTACGATCCGAATCTCGGCGCAGTCATCAGATGGGTCACGCCCCGTACGACTCCCGGATCGATGTTTCGATTGGAGCGCGCGCAGGAGTCACCCTGGCTCCATGCTTCGCTTTCCATATGAAACTCAAAGGTCCGCTACTACTTGCCGTGTCCATCGGCCTATCTGCCACCGCCGCTGCGCAGTCCCCGATCGTTGGAATCAGTCGCTTCAACCTCGATAGGCTTTTCACGACGACCGTCTCAGATTTCGTCGCGGACTACATGGAGGTGAACCCTATGAACCCGCAGTCGCTCCTTCATGCGATCGACTTCGACCCGGCTGCCACAACGCTCTGGGGCATCGAGGCCTACACGAGGCGCTTTGGGATCATTGACGTTGCGACTGGGAACTTCGGGGTCCAAGGCGTCGCCTCGCTCGGGCTGGACAAGGTCACGGGGCTAACGTGCTCGCCGAATGGAACGTGGTATGCCGTGGGTCTAGTGCCCGGCGGGTCAGAGATCTGGATGGGCGATGTGACCACCGGGACCTTCCAGCGGCTCGGTCTCATCAACGGTGAGTCCGTGATTGATGTGGCCTGCAATAGCCAGGGCGACCTCTACTGCACGACGATCTCCGATGACGCGCTCTACTCCATCGACCCGTCCACGGGTGCCGGCACGTTGGTCGGATATCACGGCGTGGATACGTTCTATGCCCAGGGGATCGACTTCGATTGGTCCACGGACACGCTCTATGCGGCGCTTTTTGTGAATCGCAACGCCAATTGGTTCTGCTCCCTGAGTCTTACGAGCGGCGCCATCTTGACCTCGCAGGTCACGAGCTCTCTTCAATGCGAAGCGGAGTTCGCCATACAAGTGCCGGCCGTTGGGGGAGTCGGTTCGAACTACTGCTCCGCCAACGCTAACTCGATCGGCCTAGCCGGTGTCATGCACGCGGCTGGATCCGATGAAGTGCTGGCGAACAACTTGACCGTGACTGCCAGTCGGCTTCCGATGAACCAATTCGGGTTCTTCCTCACCTCGACAGCGCCCGGGTTCGTGCCGAATACGAACTTCACGAGCAATGGCAATCTCTGCCTTGGCGGCGCAATCGGTCGCTACGTGGGAGCCGGGCAAGTGCTGAGCACCGGCGCTACGGGGTCATTTTCTCTCGCGATCGATCTCGCCGCTATGCCCCAGGGGCTCGGCACCGTCCCCGTTCTGGCGGGGGAAACGTGGTACTTCCAAGCGTGGCACCGCGATTCGGTAGGCCTTGGGTCCAACTTCACGGACGGCCTCCAGATTGACTTTCAGTGAGCGTCGTCGCGTGAGGTGACAATGGTCCCCCAAGGCCAGGAGCCCTTGGGTCAAGACTTCGACACAGGGAGTCGACTTCGTACACTGCGCGGCAAGTGCCATGCCACTACTTCTACGAGCGTACCCAGAGGCGATCAGCGGTGACGTTGCTCCTCAATATTGGGGTGCTGCTCGTCATGTACTTCGCCGCCCACCGATGGCTCGAGCCGACAGAAGCTGGAAGGCAGATGCTGTTTTGGATCAACATCGTGGCCCCTGTCGTGGCCGTGGCCTTGTTGCTTTTAGCCGCGTACTTTTGGCGCAAGAACGGAACGTTCAGGGTCACTGTGGATGACACGCACTTCGAGATTGCCGAGCCCTTCATCCTCGGGTCTTCGTTCTCCGTGCCGGTCTGCGACATTGTCGAGATTCGTCACGTTCACCAGAAGGTGTCCGATCACAGCATGATTCTGATGCAGATGAAATCAGGGGAGCGGCATCAGATCACGACGAACCGCAGCTTCGATCGCGGCAAGCTCTACGCTGCCCTTGCTGGGGTCAACTCCGCCATCCAGCTGCCTGTGAATCCCCTGCTCTTCAAGCAGGTCTAGCAGGCCGTTGAACAATTCAACTATCCAGAAAACCGCCCCTCGAACGCCTCGCGGCGTTGCCCAGACCCTCCAAATAGCTCGCTATTCGTCGATCTGTGCGCCTTGCGAGGCGTCCGATGGACGACATTCTGAATACCGACTTGTTCAACGGCCTGCTAGGGGCGGTCCGGAGAGGGGCACGGATCTACTGTGTGACGCGATCCGTCGACATCTCCGCGGCCCTCAACCGAAGGCGCGATCGAGCTCTTCTAGGAGGGCGCGGATTTGCGGATCGCGCGACTCTGGCGCCCAGTAGATGATCGTGTTCGTCTCGAGGTCCGCCTGGAAGTGAACGTCCGCCGATGGGGATTGGTCCCCGGGCGCTGGGATCATCCCCTGGAAGAGCTCGTTCATGCTCGCCGCGACTTCTGTCGCGTCCACGTGCTCGAGCCTGTACAGATTGTGGTCGCGCCAAAGGCTCCCTGACGCCGCCGTGGCGACCGCGTGAGACGGCATCCCCGGGGGACTTGCGCAAGCGGAGGCGAAGAGGAGGGAGCCAAGCACGGCGGCGGGCGTTGGGATTCGCATGATCTGATCTGGCGAGTGGGGAGGTACCCCTTGGAGACGCCGCCACGCCCGCCGCCCTTCCCGTATCTTGCCGTTTCCTGTGCCCAGAGTGCCCGAGGGCACCGCACGCGCGCGGCTCCGGGTCCTTAGGCGGGCGTCGTGTAGATCCCGTGCCAGGACCACGCCTGGGCGGCGGACTTGCCGAACGAGTTCTGGGCGGTGTTGTAGTAGACCGCATCCTCGGTGGCGTCGCCGTGATAGTCGTTCACCACGACCCCGTTGTAGGGATCAAGCCAGACCATTTGGTTGGCCGCGTTCTTGCCAAGGCACACGATGAAGTGGCCCCCGCCGCCAATCCAGGCCACGTGGGCGAGCACTGGGCTACTTGGAGTTGCGGCCTGCAGCAGGTCTTGGTGACTGGATGTACCGGTCGCCGTCGTGGCATTCAGGCCAGGCCACTTCTTCTTGATGGCCGTGCACAGGTCGTCCATGTCGCTGTAGCCGCCGAGGCTGGAGTCGCCCCAGGCGTGCCAGCGCGCGTCGGCTTGCGCGCCCGTGCGCTTGCCGCCAGCCTTCTCGATTTGCCCAACGAGGGTCTGTGCGAAGCCGATGGACACCGACTTTTTCAGCCCTTGGTTCACCGTCATGATGATGCTGCTGGGCCCGCAGTTGTTGATGTCGTGCTGTTGGTAGACGTCGTGGGTGTGGCTGGCTCCAGCCATGTTCAACGTAGTGGACTTCCACATGAATTGATTCCTAATCGATGGGGAGAATCGGCTCGGCCCGCGGGCTCGAGCGAATGGGGACGGACGGGGGACGGAGAGGGGGCTCTTGCGGTGCCAAGCCGGTTTCGGTGGCCCGGAGGATGCCGGTGGATACCGATCCTGGACGAGCCCTCCTCGATGTCCCGTTGATCGTTGGCTCCCTCAGGTCGTTGCGGGGCGATCTGAGATTGCGGCCCGGGGGAGTGGGCGCCAGCCCCGTGGATGGCGCTGCCGCCGCGCTGTGCTAGGCTCATGCGATGCCGGGCTTCAGTCGCGACGGAGACGTCTTTTTTGCCTCTTTCATCACGGGCCCACAGCACGTGCGGGTGGGCCTACGGCTCGCGCAGGAGCCCGTGGAGCCGAGGCTCGTGGAGGGCGGCGCCTTGGGGACCTGCTCCCACGGTGAATGGGACACCGCCAAGCTGATCGAAGCCGTCGATCATGGGCTGCAGAAGGCTTCCGAAGAGGGCGTGAGGCGGTACTACGCGAGCGAGATCCACTACTTAGTGAACGACACCCCAAGCCGCGGTCTCGCAGCTCGCTGCGCCCATGCCATTGCGATGCGCCACGCATCCGGATGGGATTCAGACGCCGCAGAGGATACCTAGGGGGACGTAAGGGCAGTGGGCATCCGGGCTCCGCTCCTTTGCTTGCCAGCGCCCGAGGTCAGAAACGAGGATCGGTCATCTTGGGGGGCAGCACGTAGGCGACTACCGGGACGTCGATCTCGAGTTCTTCGATGGACATCCGTAGCAGGACCTTCCGGCACGTATCTGCCAGGCCGATATACGCCGCGCTGCCGGGGGCCTCGAAGCGATCGAGGCCCAGTTCCGCGGCGGTCGCTTCTGTGATCGTGAGGTCTTCTTCGAACATGTTGCTCGCGACAGCGCGCACCTGCGTGCGACGGTCCCCCTCGGGGTTGCGAAGGGTGAGGCGAGCCCCTGCGTCTCCCCAGGCGGCGGAGAGCACTTTGCCGTCCACCTTCCGTGACCAGACGTCGTTGACAGCGGCCAGTGTCAGGCGCATCGGCCTCCGGGCGCGAATTCCAAGCTGCGATCTGCCCGCGTTCTGCGACAGGTATGGAGACAGCGCAAAGGTCACGTCGCGATCGTCAACCCCCGCGCGGTAGAGGTATGCGTGTGTCGCGTCTGAGGCGAGGGCCGCCGATTGGCTCCAGGCTGTGGCAAAGTCCCCCCACGGGCCGAAGACCTCGCCGCCGACGATCAGCGTCCAGGCGCCAGGGGAGTCCGCGGCGATCCGGGCCCCGTGCTCTTGATACGCCGCGAGATTGACCGCGCGCGCGTCCCCGACGGTGACCGCTGTGGGGGCCGGATCGGAGAGGGGCGGGTCGCGGGG
>CAJXRJ010000371.1 GCA_913058555.1 uncultured bacterium | reverse complement strand
GATGTGTATAAGAGACAGTGCGTGATCTGCGCCCAAACCCGTGACATCGCGCCGGCGGATCGTGTGCTTTACGCCCTTCGCGATCGCATCGAGCTGGTGGAGTCGTTGCCACTCATCGCGAGCTCGATCGTTTCGAAGAAGGTGGCCGAGGACATCGACGCCCTGGTACTCGACGTCAAAACCGGCAGCGGGGCGTTCCTCACGGATATCGACCGCGGCCGCGTGCTCGCCCAGACGATGGTGGACCTGGCCGCCGCCAGCGGCGTCAGCGCCTCCGCGCGCATCACCTGGATGGGGAGGCCCCTGGGGCGTGCGGTGGGGCACGCCCTCGAGATCGAGGAGACGCGCCAGATCCTGGTCGGCGCGGGCCCGAAGGACACGGATGAGCTGACACGGACCTTTGCCGCCGACCTGATCGAGTCCCAGGGGCTCTCCGATGGATCCGAGGCGTCGCAACGGCTCATCGACGGGGTCATCCAGGACGGCAGCGCCTTCGAGCGCTTCGAGCGCATGCTGCGCGCCCAGGGGGCGACCGGTGAAAAGCTCGCCCAGGCGCCGGACGTCCACGAGCTGAGGGCGAGCGCGCCAGGGGTCCTCGGATTCGGGGACCTGCGCGAGGTCGGCTATGCGGTGCGAGATCTTGGCGGCGGGCGCAGTGCCCCCTCGGATATCATTGACCCGGCTGTCGGCATCGTCTGGCAGGCTGCGGGCGGTGACCACGTGGATGAAGGCGATGTGCTCGCCCTCGTGCATCACCGCAGGGGACGCGGCCTGGAGATGGCGCTCGAGCGGCTAGGCCGGTGCACACAGCTGCATCCGTCCCCTTCAGCCGGGGCTCCCCCAGAGCCCCCGCTCCTTTTGGAGCGCATTCTCCCCAAGAATCCATGACGGCCCGCTGAGGGTCTCCCCCCGATGTTGATCCTCCGCGCGCTCCTCGGCCTCGCCTTTTTCTGCGGCGTGGCCTGGCTCCTTTCGTCGAACAAGCGGAGCGTGAACCTGCGCATCGTCTTCGGCGGGATCCTCATGCAAGTCCTGCTGGCGCTCGTCATCCTGAAGACGGAGATCGGGCGCAAGGCGCTGAACGGCCTCTCGGAGATGGCGACCACCATCCTTGGCTTTGGCCAGGACGGCGCCCGGATGGTCTTCGGAGACATCCTCACCGGCGTGCGGTACGCGCCCGGCACGGAGGAACTCCCCGCGCCGATGCAGCTCTTCCCGAGCTTCGCCAGCCTGCCCGAAGGGGCCGGGGCCATGTCGGCGCCGGTGTCCTTTGCCTTTGGCGCGCTCACGACGATCATCTACTTCTCCGCCCTAATGGCGATCCTCTACCACCTGGGGATCGTGCAGCTCCTGGTGCAGGTGCTTGCGAAGGTCATGCGGCTCCTGCTCAAGGTGTCCGGCGCTGAATCCCTCGCCATGGCGGCCAACGTCTTCGTCGGGCAAACGGAAGCGCCGCTCGTGGTTCGCCCTTACATCGGGACCATGACACGCTCGGAGCTCATGGCCCTCATGACCGGCGGCTTCGCGACGATCGCGGGTTCGGTGTTGGCGGTGTACATCGGGATCCTCGGGGAGGGGTTTGCGGGGCACCTTCTGGCGGCGAGTTTCATGTCCGCGCCGGCGGCATTCGTACTCGCCAAGATCATGGTTCCCGAGACGGAAGTTCCCGTCACGGCGGGCGGGGCGAAATTGGTCGATGACGAAGCCACGAAGCCGGCCAACCTCCTCGACGCCGCGGCGGAGGGCACCACCGACGGCCTCAAGCTCTACTTGAACGTCGTGGCGATGCTGATCGCGTTCGTCTCGCTCGTGGGTCTCATCAACTGGGGCCTCGGCCAGATCCCCATCGACGTGGGCGGCGCGCCCTTGACGCTCCAGCGCTTGCTCGGGTACGTCTTCGCGCCGATCGCGTGGATGATGGGCATCGAGTGGGCAGACTGCATCAACTTCGGCAGCCTGCTCGGCACGAAGGTCGCAGTGAATGAGTTCATCGCTTTCAGCGAGATGCAGGGCATGAAGGAGACAATCTCGGAGCGGAGCTACACCATGGCCGCCTATGCCCTCTGCGGCTTCGCGAACTTCGCATCCGTCGGGATTCAGATCGGCGGCATCGGGGCCTTGGCGGAGGGGCGCCGCAAAGACCTATCGAAGCTCGCACTCAGGGCGATGCTCGGGGGGGCGTTCGCTTCTTGGATGACCGCCACCATTGCGGGGGCGTTCCTTTGATCCAGGCGAATGTGACGGCCACTCCCGATTTGGCCGTGTCCCTCTCTGCGGAGATTGCCGGGCGTGTCATCGCGGCCGGTGGCGTGGCGCCGCGGGCGGCGCTCGTGCTGGGCTCGGGGCTCGGGGCTTTTGCGGACACCCTGGAGGACCCGCTAGTGATCCCCTTCGGGGAGCTCCAGTCCATGCCGAAGAGTACCGTGCCCGGCCATGCGGGGCGCTTCGTGATCGGTCGCGTGGGCGGCGTGCCGACGCTCTGCCAACAGGGGCGAGTGCACCTTTACGAAGGCTGGTCCGCTGAGGTCGTGACCCGGGCCGTGCGGGCCTTTGGGGTCATGGGGATTCGGTCGCTGATCCTGACCAATGCCGCGGGTGGCTTGACGCCCGGCTGGCCGGTCCCGTGCCTGATGCGGATCACCGATCACGTGAACATGCAGGGCGTGACGCCCCTGGAGCCCGAACAGGCGGAGAGCGGCGTTTCGCCCTACGACGAACGGGTCGCGGCGGCCTTGGTACGTGCGGCGGAAGAGACCGGTGTGGCCCTTCGGGAAGGGGTTTACGTGGGTTTGCCTGGGCCTTCCTACGAGTCCGCCGCTGAGATTCACATGCTCCAAGGACTCGGCGCCCAGGCCGTGGGCATGAGCACCGTCCTCGAGGCGACGGCTGGCTGGGCGGCTGGGCTGAGGGTGGGGGCCGTTTCCTGCATCACCAACCCCGGTGCAGGCATCTCTGCGGCGCCCTTGGATCACGGAGAGGTGGTCGAGGCGGGCCGCGCCATCGCGTCGGATTTCGCTCGGCTCCTGGCGGCCACCGTGCCGAGCCTCGACGGCATGGGCTGACGAGGGGCGCCCTGGGACGGCACCGCCGTGGGGCGGCGCAGCTGGGGATCCGCTGACGCGGCCGAAAGAACTCCCGCGGGATCCGCACTAAGGAGACCGGCGCTCCGTCGCCAGCCGTACGTATGATCCGGGCAGAAGGCCCCGCGAGCATGCACGGGCCATCCGCCGCACCTCCTTCCCAGTCCGCATCCATGTTCCCGCACACCTGGCGCCACCATTGGGCCCTCGACGAAGACCCCTTTGTCCAAGAGGACGCTGACAAAGACCCTGTCCTCGCCCGGGTGCCCCTCGAGGCGGTTCACTCGTCCTTCGACCGCCTGTACGGGACCCCTGACTCCCCGGCCCCGGGGATCGTGTTCGGGGAAAAAGGCAGCGGAAAGAGCAGTCTGCGCCTGGCGATGAAGCGCCGGCTCGCGGGCGAGTCGGCCTTTGTCGTTGAGTACATGGAGTTCGACTCGTTCCTCACGGAGGCACGTAAGGCCGATCGGTTGCCTCCTTCGGGCCCCAAGACGCCGCGCCGGATCGTCGAGCGTTTCACTCTCGCCGATCACATCGACGCCATGCTGAGCCTTGGGGTGACGAAGCTCTCCGAGGAGATCCTCTCCGGCCAGCGGCCCGGGGCCCCGGCCTTGGCGAAGAAGCACAAGGCGACCCTCGTGGCCCTGGCGGGGCTCTATTACCGCTCGGACGATCGTTCAGGGGACGACGTGGACCGGGGACTTCGCAAGGCGTTGAAGTTGCGCTCCGCGAAGCCGTTCGGGCAGAACCTCCTGCGCTTTGGCTTGACGGCCCTCGGTCTGGGGCTGGCGGCGGTGCCGTTTGTGGATTCCATCGGGATCGATGCCGCCAAGCACCTAGGAGTGGAGGACACAGAAAACTCTCTTTGGTGGATGGTGGGGGGCGCGGTCCTCGCGGCCACCTGGGGCTCCCACTTGGTCTCGAAGCTGATCACGCGGCGCAGCGCCGGTGCCGCGACCCGCGCGGTGCGCGTCGTGCCGAGGGACCCCGATCCCTTGGCCAATCTGCTGGAGCGCATGCCGAGGAGCATCTGCCGCGACCTCGCGCTGCCGGAGGGCTCCTCGGTCGGAACGCGGCTCGTGCTGCTCCAGAGGTTCATCTCGCTCCTGAAGGAGCTTGGCTCCCCGAGCTTCTACGTCCTGATGGACCGCATCGATGAGGCCACCGTCCTTTCGGGTCGTGCGGATCTCATGCGCCCGTTCGTGGAGTCCCTGCTGGAGCATCGGGTGCTTCAATTCGAAGGGCTCGCCCTCAAACTCTTCTTGCCGATCGAACTCTCACGGCTCTACTTGGGCGCTTCCCCCGAGGAGCTCAAGAGCATGCGCCTCGACAAGGCGAATTCCGTTCCTGAGCTTCGTTGGAGCGGCCAGGAGCTGAGCGAAGTGGCAGCCCAGCGCCTGCGCGCGGTGCGCCCGGAAGGAACTCCCAAAGACCAGGCCGGCGGGCGTCTATCCGACTTCTTCGATGAAGAAGTCGGAGACGGTCAGATCCGGGTCGCCCTCGGGGAGCTGGGTACCCCGCGCCTCGCCTTCGGGTTTCTGGGGGCCATGTTCGCTGACCAGGCCCGCGAGCTGGACGACGATCTGGACCCTGAGAGCCCCGATTGGCGCATCCCGAAGCGGCGCTTTGACATCCTCCATGCCAGCTGGCTGGACCGTGCAAGGGGGCTTCGGAGGGCGCTCAACTAGCGCCCCCAGGAGCCGCAAATGGGGGGCTTCGGCTTTCCCATGGCAGGGGAACGTCACCGAGCTGTGTCCCCTCGACGGATATTCCGCCCAGGGGGGTCGCCATGGAGCGACCGTGGGCGGACAATGTCGTCTCGGCTAAACGCGCGTTCATTCGAACCGCATCACCCGCCTCCCATGAGATCCGTCTTTCCAGCACTTCACGATCGTCTCCTCGCGACGCTCTTCTGGACAGCCTGTGCGCTCCTCGCTCTGACGATCGCTGCGATATTCATGCAGCGTCCTGAAGCGTCGAAGCCTTCGACGGCCCCGGTGGTGACGCATCCGCTTGTGTTCACGGGCGCCTCGCCGTCGCAGTAGTCCAGGAAGTCGGCGCGGCCGAGCTGCCGGAGCGGCGACTCGGTGTTTCAACTCGGAGCCGCGACCTAAGGAAAGAGACCTGGGCACCATTTGGTGACCAGGTCTCTTTCCTCAGGTCGCCCGCACTGAGTGCCGCTAGACGGCGCCTTCTTCCTCGGTGTGGGGGACCAAGGGCTCGGGGAGCGTGCGCTCCTCGCCGGGGGCCGCGATGGCCGGGAAGGTCGGAAGCTGCGCCGCGGGCGCTGGCTGGATGAGCTTCTCGGGTTCGGTCTGTCCGTAGGTGGCCGTAAGTTCTTCGATGCCGCCACGTGCTTGGGCCGAAGCCGTGCGCACGGAAGCGAGGTGCGAAAGAACCTTGCGGTGTTCGACGAGTCTGTCGACGACCACCTGAGTCTCTGCGGACAGAGCGTTGTCGCGATCCTTGAGCTGGCTCTTCATCGCGTCGACCGCGGAGTCGGCGTAGCGACCGATCAGGAAGCGGTGCGTACGCTGGACGGTTTCCTGGAAGAAGCGGCCTTTGAAGAGGTCGAGCTCGCGGCGGATCGCTTGGCGTGCGTCTTCCCCGAGTCGGGACTGCTTCTTCTCGACGGGGATGCGCGCGGTGGCGTTGGACGACTCGCCGAAGAGACGCTTGCGGCACGCGGCACGCGTCCGCAGAAGGAGCCAGTCCACGACGCTCTTGCGCACCGGGATCTTGTCGGCGTTCAGGGGCGCCTTGACGTGACCGAGGACGGAGCCGTGATCCATGGACCCGAGCGACTCGAGGCCCAAGCGGGTCATGTCGAGCTGCGCTGCGTGCAGGTCGGCACCGATTTCGCTTGGGAGGAGAAGGCCGGCGGTGCCGGGCTTGACCTCTTCTTCGAGGGTGTCGGCGACGAAGGCTGTGAGTTCCTTTTCGTAGCGCGAAAGGCGCGGCTCAAGGTCGTCTTTGACGAGGGACTCGAGGCTCGCGTCGGTTTGGAACCAGCGGTCCACGAGCTGGTCGAGCTCACGCTCCGTATCCGCGCGGGAGGAGCGCGCACGATCCCGAATGGAGGGCGCGAGCTTCTCGTCGAGCTCCTGGAAGGACTGGCGCCAATCGAAGGCTTCCAAGCGATGCACGGCATGGCGGCGACGCTGGAGATCTTGACGCTCTGCATCGAGGGCGTCCGTATGGGCGCGCAGGGCGGAGACGGCGTCGTGCTCCACAAGGTCATCGAGTTCGTCCAGCAGCCCGTCCGCACGGCGCAGGCTGTCCCCGAGGAACGCGACGAGGTAGTCGGTGCTGTTGAGGTACTCGGTCAGGTCGCCGAGGAACGCGTCAAAGTTGGCTTGGCCGCGGGCCGGCTCTTCCCCAGGGCCGGCTTCGCGCAAACGGTGGCTTGCCGCACGCAAGAGGTCCACCGGATAGATCTTGAGCCGTCCCTCGTCCGCCGCGTCCTTGAGCGGCTTGCTCATGGCGAGGTTCTCGAAGGCATCGATGATCCGAAGGGGATCTTCTTGCTCGAGGCTCGGAACAAGCGTTCCGTCGGGGGAAAGGTCGCTCTTGGTCGTGTCGAGGTTGACGACGAGGAAGATGCGGCTGAAGAGATCGAGCAGGTCCTCGAATTCTTCGAACACCTGCTCGAGGAACAGGTTGTCAGACTTCACCACGAAGATCGCGCAGGACGCCGAGTCCCGGAAGTCCCGGGTCATGCGGTCGTAGCCGAACTTCATGCGGCTGTAAAGACCTGGCGTGTCCACGAGCACCGCGCCGGACTGGGACAGGTCGCCAGCGGGGATGCGAGCATCCACCTTGCGGATCGCTTCGGGAAAGTGGAGCTGGGGGTCAAAACCCTTGCCCTCGGACTCGGCGTCCCTGAGGCGCGCTGCCAGCTCCCCGTGGGCCCGGCTGATGTGTCCGTAGAGGGCAGAGGGATCCGTGAAGCGCTCCGTCTCGCCGTTGTAGCGCGACACATAGAACGCGCGGCGTTCGGCGTGGCTCAGGTAGACCATGCACGGGTAGGCCGGGAGGCTCGAGACCTCACTGACGTACGCGCCCGCGAGGGCATTCATGAGCGTGGACTTTCCGCTCTTCAGTGGGCCGAAAAGGAGCACGTAAGCCTGCTGGTCGGCGACTTTGTCGACGAGGCCTTGGACTTGGTGCTGGAGGTCGAGGAGTTCGGCCCGGACCTCCGGGAGGTCGAGATCGTCGCTCGCGCCGGTGAGGCTCGTGGCCGCTTTCCCGATGGGGGCAAGCAGCGGGCGAACCGTGGCGTCGAACGCCTCGCAAAACTGACTGAGCAGTGTGCGCATGGAGGCGGGAAAGGGGTGTGCGGTGGGTGGGCTGTCTCTTATACACATCTGACGCTGCCGACGATATGCAG
>CAJXRJ010000370.1 GCA_913058555.1 uncultured bacterium | reverse complement strand
CCCGATGGGCGAGCCAGACCCGTGCCGCCACGTCCCGGAGCGAGTACCCTCGTGCGGCCCCCAGGCACCTTGTCCCACCGAGATGACCCGACCCGACGACCCCACTGGCCCCCTCAGGGACGCGCTCAGCGTCTCGCCGGACAACCTTCCGCTCCGGCGGCACTTGGCGGACACACTCGCCTCCCTCGACCGTCACGAGGAGGCCGAAGTGGAGTACCGGAAGGTCCTAGCCATGGCGCCTGGGGACGATGGTGTCCGGATGGCGCTCGGAAGCAGCTATCTGGCCCAGGGCAAAACCAGCCACGCGGACATCCTCGTGGAGCTGGTGACGGGGCGCCCAGACGCCCCAGCCGAGGCCTTTGTCCTGCAGGCGCGGGTGCGCCTGGCCGAGCGCGACTTCAAGGGGGCCCGGCAGGCTTTCCACGAGGCGTGCCAGCGCGATCCGTCCCTGGCCACCTCCGACGTGGCCGATGAGCTTGGCCTGCGGCCCTCGAATCCATTCGAGACGGACGAGGGCGGCCCGGACCTATCCGGTGGGCCGACCTTTGACCCGCCACAGGATTGGATGCCCGACTCCATCGGCGCCGATGGGCCGGACCTGGGACGCCCGGAGCGCGTACGCGGCGGCGCCCCCGACCCCGAGGATGACGAGGGGGTCATCGGCGACGCGGACTTCGAGCGGCCGAAGATCAGCTTCGAGGACGTGGGCGGCATGGACGACGTCAAGGAGGAGATCTCCATGAAGGTCATCAAGCCCCTGGCGCACCCCGAGCTCTTCGCGGCCTACGGGAAGAAGGTCGGTGGGGGCGTTCTCATGTACGGCCCGCCCGGATGCGGCAAGACCCACCTCGCGAGGGCCACCGCCGGCGAGGCGAAGGCGTCCTTCATGTCCGTGGGGATTCACGAGGTGCTGGAGCTTTGGATCGGGTCCTCCGAGCGCAATCTCCATCGCATCTTTGATGAGGCCCGGCGCCGTGCTCCCTGCGTGCTCTTCTTTGACGAAGTGGATGCCCTTGGCGCCAAGCGGTCAGACGCCGCCAGCACGTCTGGGCGGCAGATCATCAACCAGTTCCTCTCGGAGCTCGACGGCGTTGAGCACTCGAACGAGGGCCTGCTCGTGCTCGCGGCCACGAACGCCCCGTGGCACCTGGATTCGGCGTTCCGCCGGCCAGGCCGCTTCGACCGCCTCGTCTTCGTGCCGCCCCCCGACGAGGGCGCCCGGGCCGCGATCCTCGACGTGCTCCTGAGGGACAAGCCGACGGATTCCATGGATCTCGTGAAGGTGGCCAAGAAGACCAAGGAGTTCTCCGGTGCGGACCTGAAAGGACTGGTGGATGTGGCGGTGGAGGAGAAGCTCCGCCAGGCCATGAAAACCGGTGCGCCGACGCCCCTCACGGACAAGGACCTGATCAAGGCTGCGAAGCGGGTGACTGCGACCACGGCAGAGTGGTTCGGCACGGCCAAGAACCACGTCATGTTCGCCAATGACTCCGGTCACTACGACGACGTCGCAAAGTACCTCGGTATGCGCGGAAGCCGGCGCGGCGAATGAGCGGCGACTTTGCGCAAAAGGCATCGCTCCTCCTGAACAGCGGTCGACCGGATGAGGCCTTGCGCGTGCTGGATGCCCAGCTCGCCCAAGATCCCTCGAATGCTGCGGCCCACGGGCTGATGGCGCTTTGTCTTCTCGACCTGAACGAAGCGCCGCGGGCCCTCGAATCCGCCGAGCGCGCGAGCGGCGAGGCCCCCGACTGGGCGTTCCCGCGGTACGTGCACGCCAATGTCCTTCTGCGCATGGGCAAGGCCAAGAACGCGGTGCTCTCCGCCCAGGATGCCGTTTCCCTAGATCCAGAGAACGTCGACTACCACGCCCTCGTCGCCTCGTGCCAAGTGGCCATGTCGAACTGGCGCGAGGGATTGGCGTCGGCGGAGTGCGGGCTGGAGCTCGACCCCGAAGACGACCGCTGCACCAACCTGCGGGCGCTCTGCCTGCGTCAGCTCGGTGAGGTGGACGAGGCGGAGTCCGCCCTGCGCGTCTCCCTCGGCCACGATCCCGACAACGCCTGGACCTTCCAGAACCTTGGCTTCGCCGCGTTGCAGGCGGGACGCCATGACGAGGCTATCGGTCACTTCCGAGAGTCGCTCCGGCTTGACCCCACCGACGAAGCCTCACGGGTCGGTCTCGCCACGTCCATCAAAGCCAAGGTCCCGCTCTTCCGGCCCCTCGTCGTCTGGCAGCTGTACTGCAGCCGCTTGTCGGCGCGCTTTGGGCTTGGGCTGATCCTCGGCTTCTGGCTCCTGAACCGGCTCGTCAACATGGCGCTTCCGGAGGGAAGCCTGATCGGCTCCGCCGTTCTGATCACCTACGCTTCGTTCGTGTGGATGAGCTGGGCGGGGGACGCGCTCTTCGACGTGGTGCTCTTGATCAAGCCCGAGCTGCGGGACCTGCTCACGCGGCGTGAAAAGATCGCGAGCATCGGCGTGATCTTCTGCATGCTCCTGGCCGTCGCGGTCATTGGCCTCCGCCTGGCTTTTGGTCTACGGGGCGGCGAGTTTGTCGCCCTTGCTGCCGCCTTCGCGGCGATTCCCATGGGGGGCTGGGCGAACCTCCCCAACGGCAAGGCCCGGGCCCTGGGGGCCACCTTCGCCGGGGTGGCGCTCGGCGCCAGCGTCCTCGCGTTTGGCATTCAGCTGTACATGCTTCACTCCATCGGCTGGGACGTGGAGTCAGACCTCTCCGCGGAGGAGTTCGCGCACTTCCAGACGCTCGTGCAGCAAGGCTCCACCCTTACCGGCATTTCTGTCATCACCTCGGTGGTTTCCTCCTGGGTCCTGACCGGCCTCGGGTTCGTCCCCGAATCCCGCGGCGGCAAAGGCGTTCGCCGCCGCCCACGCTAGAACCTGGGGTGCAAGAGAGCCCCCGCCTCGCCGACTGATGGCGGCGAGGCGGGGGCTCTTCGCAAAGGGCGGCCGTGTCCGGTCAGGTCACCGGGCCCGGGCTCCTATCCATTTACTGGAACGAAATCTCGAGGCCGTCCGTGAAGTTGGACCCGAGGCCGACACCGTCGCGGTGCCACGCCTGGAAGTTCCAGTCCTCTCCTGCCATGACCGAAGCGGTGCCGTTGCCCTGGGGGACCATCGTCAGGTCGATGGGCAAGGAGAAGGAGCCCGTCGTGCCGGTGCTCAGGATCTGGCTCGGTGACGTGTAGCGACCGATCACCCCACCAAGGCAGATGTTGCCGTTGCTTGTGCCACCGGCTCCGGGGACAAAGCCCTGGTCCAGGGACGTCACGAAGATGCCGAACTGGCCGTTCGGGAGGCCGCTCGCGGTGATCGTCACGTTGTTGGCCGCGGCGAAGGCAGAGCCCACGGCGGACATCGTGCCGATGGTGCCGGAGGAGTTCGGTACCGCCGTGCAGTAGTTCGAGCCGATGGTGGTGCTACCGCCGCCCACGATGGATCCGAAGCGTGCGGAGACGCCGCTGATCTCGGTCGTCACGGTCATGGTGGTCACATCGTAGATGTGCACGCCTGAGCCGTTCGTGAACAGAAGGTTGCCGTTGCCGAGCTCAACGACCCCGCGAATACCACCGAGGCTTGCGATCGCAACCGTGTCGATGAAATTGACCTGGTTGCCCGCCGTGTCGTATTCATAAATGCCCGAAGGCGCGGTGAAGCCGCCGGCGAATATTCGACCCGAAGCCGACACGTGCACCTGTTCCGGGAAGTCGATGCCGGTGACTCCGTCTGAGTCGTGGAAGATGGTCTGATTCGCAAGGTTGGCCGCCTCGGCAAAAACGAGGTCTTCCCCAGTGATATCACAGACGAGGAAGCCGGCCACGCCGTTGAACGTGAAGGGCTCGACGTCGAAGGGGTTTCCGATGAGCGTCGAGCCGACGACTGCGCCTGCTCCGTCAATCTCGACGATGGCCTGGCCGGGCGCGGTGTTGTTGGTTCCGGCGTTGGAGACGAGCGCGTTCCCACCCGAGATCGCGAACCCGCGGCAGTTGTCGAGTCCCGAGGGCGCGCTCCCGAGGAGCGTCGTTCCGTCGGCGGAGATGCGGAAGATGGTGTCCGCCGTCTGATCGGACACCCAGAGCTCACCGTTCGGAGCTTCCAGGACCTCGATCGGCGTGGCTGCAACGCCCCCCGTCAAGGTCGCGAGATCAATGGCGACCGCGTTGACTAGAGCTCCGGTCATGGGGTCGAACTCCATGATTGCGTCGTTCGAGCTTTCCGGGACCAGGAGTCGTTGGGCCGGGGCGACCGCGCAAAGGAGGGCAGCCGCGGGAAGGAGATGTACGTGCAGGGTCTTCATCAGAGTCGTATTGGGAAAGGAAGGGGACGGCGACGTCGGCGATCGCCGTTGGTCTTGGGCCCGAGGTCCCACGGAGCCGGCGACGCGGATCGTGGGCGCCGCCCATCGTGCGCAGGGCGATGGGTCGGCAAGGCCGCCCCTTTGTACTCCGGAACCGGCCGCCCGCCCGTTGCTGGCCAGGGTGTCCCAATCCAGCGTAGAGGGGAACTAGAGCCGCCATTGGCGCTTCGATAGACGTGGCTTGTTACGCCTTTACCTGCCCGTAAGGCCTGGGTTACTTTCGACGGGGGTCCGTGGGCGGCCGATCCCCGGTGGGGTCCATCGGCCGAAGGCGAACGGAGCGCAGCTTCATGAGGGGGCCGGCCTTCTTGCCGTTCTTGATGCGGATGCGTTGCTCGCCCGGCCCGAGCTCGATCTTGACGGCGCCCTGGGCCTCGAAGGTGTCCCAACTGCCCGTGCCGCGGATGCCGATGGGCAGGGAGGCGTATTGGCCTTGGATCTCCACGAAGGCCGTGCCCCCGGCCTCTTTTGAAACGCAGGAGGCGACGAGTTGAAGCTCGAAGGTGCCCCCCGTGCCGGCGTCGATGGCCCACTCGGCGAAGTCTCCCTGGGTGCGCCAGTAGCCGATGGAGTCGTGGGCGCTGTCGTACCGCAGGGACTTGCCGGTGAGGCGCGCTGCGCCGCCCTGCAAGGAGAAGCCTCCGTTGTCCCCGGGAGCGACCTTCTCGACTTTGCCGGCGCCGACCTTGAGGAGGGACTCCATGGCGCCCCAGTGCTCGGCGTAGACGCCCCGGGGCGTGCAGTCCTTCGAGAGGCAGAGGGACGCGGCCATGCCGACGACCTCTCCCATGGCGCCGGTGGTCTTCATCACGCGTACGGCGCCGAGGGCTTCGTGGGTGGTGCTGATGTCGCGGCCAGCCATGAAGAGGTTCGTGACGTTGCGGCTGTAGAGGCAGCGGTAGGGGACCCAGTAGGGGACCCAGTAGGGGCCGTCGTAGACGTAGCCTTCGCCGTGGGTGTAGTCCGAGATGAACTCGTCGCCGCTATGGCCTTCCTTGTACTTCGTGTGCGGGTGATGGGTGTCGATGCCCCACGTGCACGGGAAGCACCCGTCGGTGAACTCTGTGCCGTCGCGCAGGTCTTCGCCGGTGAGGATCACGTCACCGAGGAGGCGGCGGGACTCGCGCTTGCCTGCGATGTAAGCGACCCAATTGAGCTTATGGGCGGGGTAGCGGCCTTCGACGTTCTTGATGGCGTCCCAGGCGCCGTACATGGCGCGGAAGTTCTGGTCGCGAACCCGCTCCATCTCGGTGATGGGGTCGCGGTCAAAGCCGTTCTCCCAGAACCAGTTGCCGAGGCTGATGGGGTTGGCGCCGGCCTCGGGCTGCTTGGACCCACGGTCCCGTCCGGGGAAGGGCTTATCCGTCAGGTCCACCGCCCACGGGCAGCGCGGGAAGGTAGCGTCCTCGCAGGCGGCGGCTAGCTGGGACGAGAGAGGGTCCTCGTCCTCGCAGAGGCACTGGATGTTCCATAGGTTGCTGGCGCCCATGTGCCCCTTTTCGGTCTGCTCGAAGTCCGCGCCGGCCAGGGCGCCAAGGCTGCCGTCGCCCGTGCAGTCGGCGAAGAGGCGCCCTCGGATACGGAAACGTTCGGCGGTGCGCACGTGTTCGGCGTGGATGGCGCCGACGCGCCGCGTGCCCGCGTTCTCGTCGACCGCGACCTTCTCGACGCCGTTCATTCGGCACTCGAGGAAGAGGCTCAGGTTGGGCTCTGCCCGGGCGACGCGGAGCTTGCGGTCATCGTCAAATACTGGCGCTGACTGTGCGTTGGCGGAATGCTGGCCGCGCACCGGCACCACCTCCATCACGACGTCACCTATCCGCGGGTAGGGCATCTGATTGACGTGGCCCTCCGGCCATACCCGAACCTCCGAGCTGGAGTTGCCCCCGAGCACTGGCCGGTCCTGGATCAGGGCGACGGTGAGCCCGAGCCGAGCGGCGGTTACGGCCGCGCAGGTTCCTGCGACCCCGCCGCCCACGACAACGAGGTCGAACTTCCCGCGATCCACCGGCTCCTCTGGGAGCCCCAGGGCCTGGCGCCGGAAGGCCTCGAGCGATTCGCCCTCCGCGGGTGGCTGCCATTCCAGATCCTTCGAGAAGAGCACCGCGTCGCAGCGCCCCTCGAAGCCGGTCAAATCGTGGAGTCCGAGGTGGAACGACGCCTCGAGTGTGACCACCCCTCCGTCCTGCCAATGCCAGGCATCGCCCTCGGTCCCAAACACGGTCCCGAGAGCCTTCCCGTTGATCCGCACCTCGAACTTGCCCGGCGCGCCCTCCATGCCCCAGGGGGCCACCCAGTCCCGCGTTCGCACCCAAACACGATGCTCTCCGGCAGCGCTCACCGTGACGTTGGTGGCGGCGTCGGCCACCGGTTCGCCCATGCCGTGGGCGAGCAAGAACGGCGACCCCATCAGGTCCATGAACTGCTGGTCCAGGACCCAGCCTCCCAAATCCTCGAAGGCTTCGGTCTCCACGAGGGTCACGCCTTCGGGTGGCGCCACTGCGCTCCCTTCGGGGGACTGGGAGATGGGGGGGAGGACCGCTGCGGCAAGGATCAGGGACGTGAGCATGGACCCATCTTAGGGGCTCGCATCGGCTTCCCGTCGGATTAGCCCTTGGACGGTGCCGCCATGGACTTCGCGAGTTGGCGGGCGGCGGTGCTTCGGACCTTGGACCGGACCATCGGGGTCCAGCCAAGGAGCCAACCCTTGGGCCCCAGTGCCATGCCCGCCCAATGCCAGAGGGAAAAAATGTCGCGGTGCTGGACGATGCGGCCGTCGCGGAAACGAAAGGACGCCTCGATGGAGTTGCGCACGACGCGGCCGGTTGTGGTGAACGTGTACGTGGCTTCCCAGTGGGCCCTGCCGACTTCCTCGTCCGCGAACACATCGCGGAACGTGATGGAGAGGTCCGTGCCTCGGGCGATCAGCATGCGCCACATGGCACGTACCTGTGCCGCGTCCAGGTCCGGGAAGACGGGGTCGCTGAACCGGGCATCGTCCGCGTAGGCCGCGGCCATGGTGCCCGGATCCCGTGCGGCGAATGCACCGTAGAAGTCGTGGAGGCTGTCTCTTATACACATCTGACGCTGCCGACGATATGCAGTG
>CAJXRJ010000369.1 GCA_913058555.1 uncultured bacterium | reverse complement strand
GCTCTGAACCATCCACGTGGGTCAAGACAAGCTCCACCACGGATCCGGGCTCCGAGTGGCGACGGGCGTTGCCGAGCAAGTTCGCGAGAACCCGCTCCAGCCGATCCGCCCGCCCGATGACCCTCACCGCATCGAAGGGAACGTCGAGGGCGAGCTGCTTCCCTTCCGCTTGGAAGGCTGGAAGGTACCGCTGCACTGCCTCCCGCGAGATCGCCACCACGTCGGGGGCGCTGCGGGGGTCGACCTCGAACTTGCGCAGCGCCTCGTACTCCGCCGCGAACACCTCGAGCACGTGACGAATCATCTCATCCTGGCGCTTGGCCTGGCGCAGGCCCATGGCGATCAGCTCCTGCTCGTCACCTGGGTCTAGCCCCCCCTTCTCGAGCAGCGAGAGGCTGCCCACGAGGCTCGACAAGGGCCCGCGCAGGTCGTGAACGATGCAGTGCAGGAGCACATCCTTGACCTGCACTTCCCGCGCAAGCCCCTCGTAGGAAAGCTGCGCGTCGCGCTGCTGCTGAAGGGCCTCCTGCTTTTTGGCTGCGGAAGGATGCAGGAGTTCCACGGCGACCACGCCCCGGCCCCCACTGAGTGCGAGCGCGTGGGCCTCGAAGGAGGCCTCATGGGTGGTGCCGTTGGCACCCGGCATTTGCTCGCTCCAGACGCCGGAGGACAGGATCTCGAGCTCGGCCCCGTCGAGGGTGCCCGCGCCGGAGCCGGCTCCGCCCTCCTGGCTGCGATTGGTTCTGCAATCCGCAAGGAAGTCAGCCGCCTCCCCGAGGAACGCCGGAAGGAAACTCGTGGGATCGTCAGGGGTCACGATGCGCGGCTCCCCGGGGACCCAGCCACAGAGATCTGCCAGCCAATCGGCGGGATCCCAAGGCGGTTGGAAGGATCCGTCGGGGCACTCCTCGAGAAGTTCGTACCCAAGCGCACTGAGCACCTCCGCCCGCGCGCGCCGCTCACCCCTTCGGAGGCGATCTGCGCCGGCGAGCTGGTCCCGAAGATAGTCGCCTTCGTTCCCCTGTTGCAGCGTCACGCCCAGCATGCGAGCGCTCTGACTCGAGTCAGTCAACACGATGAAGATCTCGCCTTGCTCCTCCCACGCACGCACGTCACTGCGCTCCGCGGAGCCGTGCTCCGAGGCCACGGAGGGTAGCTCAAGGGGCAATGGCCCCTCCAGGGCAGGCGTCCAATGGAGACTCTTTGGCAGGACTTCACCCGTCCGAACATCGGCGAGCCCGTGCACGTCCACGGCGCCCCCCACCCCGGAGACCAGGCCCTCTCGGACCCGGATCCAAGCCATGCGAAGGGGGCCCGCGCCCAGCCAATGCTGGACCTCACGGGGGAGCTCCTCCTGGCCGACCATCAGAGATCCCCCTTCAGCATGGCGCGGGCCAGTTCCCGGAAGGACTCATCGACGCCCGCTCCCGACTTGGCACTCGTCACCCGAGGCGAGAAATCCGTCCCCGCGCGCTGGATCAGCTCCGACGCGGGCACTTCCCATTGGTCCCCGAGGTCCGCTTTGTTCAATAGCAACCGCATGGGAATGTCTTTGCCCACCGTCGACGTGGCGCTCTCCGCGATCTTCAAGGTGGAGTCCAGGGTGTGGGGCCGCGTTCCGTCCGCCACGAGCAAGAGCCCTGAGCTGCCCCGGAAGTAGCTCGTGGGAATCGATTGGAATCGGTCCTCCCCTTGCACGTCCCAGAGGACGAGCGTGACCTCACGGTGGGCCCCATCATCAAGCTGAACCTCGACCACCTTCTTGTCGATCTTCACGCCGAGCGTCGTGTGGTAGCGCTCCGAAAAGATGGAGTGCACAAACTGCTTCACGAGGGAGGTCTTGCCGACCGCGAACGGGCCTAGCAGACAGATCTTCTTGCGTATCACTGGGAGATCGAGACTTGGTCGATGCCTGGAAGGAGCGGTGCTCGGTCGCGAATCTCCGCGGCCAAAGCGCTGACGGGATGCACGCCTTCCACCCGCAGCTGGGTGCCTTCGAGGCTCAGGGCCGCGTCCCTGGGGATATTGAGAGTCTTGCGCGCGCGCCGCACCACCAGGGCAGGATCGAGCGAGGCGTACGGACGGAGCGCAAGCGAAACGTCCCGACCGCCCTTGCCGAGGGCCACCCGCACGAGGGCTGCTGTGGACATGAGCAGCGGGTCCTCGAGGCCTTCGACACGGACGGCGCCGTCCTCGATGCGGAGGTCCGTGACGACGAGGCCCGGGGTGTCTTCCAGGGCGTGCCGCACGGCACGCAGATCGCGTACCTCGCTGGTCTTCAGGTAGGCCCGCCAACCGAGGAATGCCAGCAGCGCAAGCCCCACAAGGACTGGCACGAGCCGAATGGCGGAGCTCTTCGGCCGCTGCCTCTCTTCGGTGAGCAGCAAGTCCTCGAGGAACGGTGGTACGCCGGCCATGGACTCTGTGTCCCCGTCGAACCCCACGAACTCCTCGCCATACTCCACGTGCAGCTCTTCGATGGCCTGGCGGGCGCTCTCGTGCAGGTCACGCGGGGGGTTCCCGCGCACCACAAGCGCGAGGATGGCCGCGGGCCCAGGCGCCAAGATCAGGGTCTGCTCCTGGAACTCGATCTCCAGGGGGCCTCCTTCCGTTCCAGCCCCCATGGAGTCAGCGCCGAAATCCCGGATCGCGCTCAGCATGGCCGCCACGAGGTCCGTGTCCATCTCAGGGGCCCCTTGACCCTGGGCTTCCGCCATCACAAGCCCCGACTCCCGGTGCACCAGCATCACCTGCTCGACGCGGAAGAGCAGCGTATTCAACAGAACGACCTCGGAGAAGCTCTGCCCGGTGCGTGCCGCCTGAAGTCGCCACCGCAGGCCCTGGGGAGAGAAAGCGTTCTCGAGGGCCACGTTCAGCTTCTCCAGCGACTGCCGGAGCGAGGCCTGAATCATGCTCCGGATGGCGGGGCCGAGGGCGGGGTGGATGGCATCCGCAAGGGCCTGCGGATCTTTCCGCGCCGAACGGAAGAGACCCGTTTCGATGGTGTCCCCCAGCGCCCGCGCGACCCGGTCATCCCGGGCCTCACGCCTCAGGATGGCATCGGGCAGAAGCTCCGCAATCTGCTCGGCATCGACCTCGGCGCCCTTGCGCGCCTCTAGGTCACGAATGCGAGTGTTCGCATCCCCGAGGAGAAGGTCCTGGAGCTCCGCCAGCTCGCGGCCTGCGGCCCCGTTTGCCCGCCGCTTCATTGGGCCGCGGGGCTTCACGAATCGTCGCCAGGATCGCGATCGGCGTCCCCGTCGCCGACTCGCTTCGCGAGCTCGCCAAGCATGGCGGCAAAGTCCGAACGCTCCACTTTGGCGCGCGACTGGGATGCGAGCGCAGCCTGGGCCGTACGAAGCTCCTCTTGCGTCGAAGCCAGGTCAGCCTTCAGGCCCTGGACCTCGTTCTCGAGCCCCTCTTTGGCACTCGAAAGCGCTGCATCCGCCGCGGCCACAGCGGAATCAAGCCGCTCCTGGAATCGCTGCTCCGCATCGGCCAAGGCCGCACTGAAGCTGATCTCAAGCGAATCCGCTCGCTGGGTCTGGGCACGGGCCGTCTCGCCAAAGAGCAGGTCCCGGATCCGATGCAGCTTCTCTGTTTCGTCGTGGGTGGACTCCCCCCCCTCCGGTGAAACCTCCACCCCAGGCCCGGGGCCATCCATTGAACCGTGCTCCCCGGCGTCACGTCCCTGAGGAAGGACTCCAAACTCGCGGGGGTTGCTCGACGCTGCTTTCCGACTCTTTTGGCCCATAGTGCTACCCAGGGGAACCGAAGCGGACCAACGTGTAAACCACCCGGACGCCCCATCTGATAGATCCGAGGCGTCTATGCCTCGTCCCGACTCGCCTGGGAGCGGGAAGTCTCCGTTTCGATCCATGTGACTGCCTCGTAGGTAGATTCCCCTGCCAAGTTCACCGCCAGGGTCTAGGCACAGCGAATCGGCGGCCCGGGGAGCAGGGCACGCGATCCAGCCCTGCCCATCCAGCGGTTGTTCAGGTGGGGATGAAGGTCGCCCCGGTGACCGCTAAGCCACCGGGGCGCCGCCCGGATGGACGGGCGAATCGCTGAGCTCTGGTCCGAGAGCCCGTCCCCTGGGTTGTTCCCAGTCCGTCCCTCAGACGATCCGCGGGGGGATTCTGCGACTGGATGTTGTTCCCGATTGATGACAAGGCGTTCAATGAGGCTACGCCAGCGGAGTTGATCCCCATTGCGCGCGCCTGCCCCGGCATTGCTGACCACCCTGTCAGGCCGGATTCGCCGGCCGCCCCTCCCCGTCAGGCGAGCCCGAGACCCAGACCAACCTCCCCTAAGTCCGATGCACGCACTGCTAGTCGACGACGACGCAGACTTCAGAACCTTCTGCCGCTTGGCGCTCAAAAGCGCGCAGATTGACGCAACAGAACGACCGGGCGCCGCAGAAGCGCTGGACCTCCTCGACGCCGAGGGCGAGAGCGCCTTCGACATCATCTTGCTCGACCTTCAGATGCCGGGCGGCAGCGGGCACGACCTGCTGTACGACATCCGCGAGAAGGGCGACGCGCTCCCAGTGATCATTATCTCTGGCGTGTCCGACGTCGAAGAGCGCGTCAAGGGCCTCCGCGGTGGCGCGGACGATTTCATGGTCAAGCCTGTGGACGCGGACGAGCTCATCGAGCGCATCCGCGCCGTGGTGAGACGCCGGAACTCCCTATCCCCCATCGAGTACGGCGCCCTGCACTTCGACCTGGCCCACCGCCGCGTCAAGCGAGATGGCAAGCCCTGCAACCTGAGTCCCCGCGAATACGACCTCCTGCTCCGGCTCGCCCGTGGCGCCGGCAACACCGTCAAGCGTGACGACCTACTGGCCGACGTCTGGGACCTGGGGTTCGACCCGGGAACCAACGTGCTCGACGTTCACATTGGCCGCCTGCGCAAGAAGATCGACAAGGAAGGAGACTCGCTCATCGAAACGATTCGCGGCGTCGGCTACCGCCTTCAGCGGGTCTGAGTCGAGGCCCGGACGGGCGACCAGACTTGCCCAAAGAAGACAGGCGTGCCCCACTGCCGTGGAGCACGCCTGTCTTCTTTGGGCAAGCCAAGACTCTCAGCCGAGGATCTTGAGCGCCGCCGCCTCCAGTACGTCCAGCGCGGGCCGCGCCACGTCCAGGTGCGTCACGAATCGCAGGAGGTCAGGCCCCATGGGCATGACATGGACATCGTGCGCTTCGAGGGCGGCTGCGAAATCCGCAGCGCTCATTCCCTCGCGAGTCACCCTTACCATCGCCATGTTCGTCTCCACGGCCTCGGGATTCGTTTCGAGCCCATCGATAACGCCGAGGCGCTCGGCGATGTCTTTCGCCAGAGCGTGATCCAGGCTCAGACGCTGGACGTTGTCCGCCAAGGCCACTTTGGCAGCCGCCGCGATCAGCCCCGCTTGCCTCATCCAGCCCCCCAGGCGCTTGCGCGTCACCATGGCCCGCTCGATGAATGCCGGCGATCCGGCCACGACCGAGCCCACCGGGGCCCCAAGCCCCTTGGAGAGGCAGAGGGACACCGAATCGACGTGGCTCGTCCACTCCTTGGCCGAGATCCCGGACGCCACCACCGCGTTCGCAAGCCTCGCCCCGTCCAGGTGAATGGGGATCCCGTGGGCCTTGCCCACGGCGGCCACCGCGGAGAACTCCCCCATGGGAATGACCACGCCCCCGGCCACGTTGTGGGTCTGCTCCATGCAGATCAGCGCGGTGTTCGGGCAGTGGATGAAGTCAGGTCGTACTGCCTCTTCCACCTGGGCGGGATCCATACGGCCGCTGCGATCCCCAAGGGTGAGGGACTGCACCCCGTGGAGGAATCCCGCGGCGCCCCCTTCGTACGTCGTGACGTGGGCCCATCGCTGGCAGACGATCTCGTCCCCCGGCTTGGTCCAGGCCCCGAGCGCCACTTGGTTGGCCATGGTCCCCGAGGGCACAAAAAGCGCCCGCTCTTTGCCAAGCCACTCGGCCGCCTGCTCCTCGAGGGAACGGACCGTTGGATCGCCGTCGAGGACGTCGTCGCCGACCTCCGCGTCGAGCATGGCTGCGCGCATGGCGGCCGTGGGCCGGGTGACCGTATCGCTGCGAAAGTCGGCTCTCATGTGTAACAACCCCTTCGACTAGCCCTTGCGGTTCTCAAGGTGAACGCGGACACGGCGCAGTCCTTCGCGGATGTTCTCCGCGCTGTTCGCGTAGCTGAACCGCATGTACCCCTCACCGAAGGCGCCGAAGCTGGCCCCGGATAGGCATGCCACGCCGGCCTCGTTCAAAAGCTCGTGCTCCAACACCTTGCTGGAGATGCCCGTCTTCGAGGTATTCGGGAAGGCATAGAAAGCGCCCTTCGGCATCACGCAGGAGAACCCGGGGATCGCATTGAGCTCCTCGTGGATGATCTTGCGGCGCTCGTCGAAGGACTTGAGCATCTCGTCCACGGCGTCCTGGGGCCCCCGTAGGGCCTCGATCGCCGCCACCTGGGTGACCGCGTTGGCGCAGCTCGTCGAGTTGATCTGAATGCGCTCGGCATCGTCGATCAGGTGCTTCGGCCAGACGCCATAGCCCAGACGCCAACCCGTCATCGCGTAGGTCTTACTCCAGCCGTCGAGCATGATGGAGCGCTCCTTCATGGACTCGTATTGGAGGATCGAAACGTGCTCTTCGCCGTCGTAGAGCTGGCGGCTGTAGATCTCGTCGCAAAGCACCATCACGTGGGGATGGGCCTCGAGGCCAGCCACCAGGGCGTCCATCTCCGACCGTGGCACCAGCCCGCCCGTGGGGTTGGCCGGGGTGTTCACGATGAGGAGCGTCGTCGCAGGGGTGATCTTCGCGAGCACGTCCTCGGCGCTGAAGGCGAACCCCTTCTCCTCGGCGAGCGCGTAGGGCACGGCCTTCGCGCCCGACCAGTGGATCATGCTCTCGTAGATCGGGAAGCCCGGGTTCGGGTAGAGGATCTCCTTCCCCGCTTCGCCGAACATCATCATGGCGTAGAACATCGTCGGCTTGCCGCCCGGGACGATGAGCACGTTGTTCGGATCGACCTCCGCCCCGCGGTACTCGCGGATGTTCTCGGTCACCGCCTCGCGCAGGTCCGGAAGGCCCTTGGCCGGCGTGTATTTGTGCCAGCCATCGTCCAGGGCCTTCTTGCCCGCCTCGACGATGTTCGGCGGGGTCTCAAAATCGGGCGCGCCGATGTGCAGGTGGACGATGTCCTTCCCTTGGGCTTCGAGGGCCTTGGCCTTGGCAAAGACTTCGAATGCGGTCTCGGTGCCGAGCACCGACATACGGGAGGCGAGGGTCATGGGGGCTTCTATCGGGGGCTGAGGAGGCTGTGAGGTCCGACAGGATACTCGCCGGGGGGGTGTGGCCGCCCGGGCCTAGCCGACTATCCTCATCCCCATGAGCGCATCTCCCCTCAACAGCCGTGCCCAATCCCTGGGCTCCCCCCTCGCTGTCTCTTATACACATCTCCGAGCC
>CAJXRJ010000368.1 GCA_913058555.1 uncultured bacterium | reverse complement strand
GGCGGCACCTGGGCCGCGGCCCCTTCCATCGCCGGCAAGGGAAGCTCCACTGTGAAGGTGGCGCCCCTTCCTGGTTGGCTTTCCACGGAGATGTCTCCTCCCATCACCTGGGCCAGACGACGGGAAATCGCCAACCCCAGACCGGTGCCCCCGAATCGTCTGGACGTCGACGAATCGGCCTGACGGAAAGGTTGGAAGAGCTGCCTCTGGGCATTGGGCGTCATCCCAATCCCCGTGTCCGTGACGGCGATCGAAACCCGGTCTCCGCTGAGCGGGGCGACGTGGACCGTGATGGCCCCCTCGGACGTGAACTTCACGGCGTTGCCGATGAGGTTGAGCAGGATTTGGCGCAGGCGCGCGGGATCTCCCAGGACGTGCACCGGCATTTCTGGGGCGACCGTGCAAACCAGTTCGACCGTCGCCTGGTCCACCTGGACACTGAAGATCTTGATCACATCGCGCAGCAATTCTTCGAGTGGGAACGTCAGTGCCTCGGTGGGCATGTTGCCGCTCTCAAGCTTCGAGAAGTCGAGGATGTCGTCCAGGATGTTGAGCAGAGACTCCGCGCAGCTCAGCGCCGTCCTCGCCTGGTCGAGTGGCTCGTCCGGTAGATCTTGATCGCACAGGAGCCCTGTCATGCCGATGATGCCATTCATGGGCGTTCGGATCTCGTGGCTCATCATCGCCAGGAATTCGCTCTTGGCGCGGTCGGCGGACTCCGCTCGATCCCGTGCTTTGGCGAGCCGGCGTGACGTCATCAGGAGGTGGGCGAGGAAGCAGGCGAAGACCAGTGTGCCAAGCCACCCCACGCCCCGCATCCATGCCCCGCGCTGGGCAAGATGGGGTGGCTCCACCACCCGTTGCCGAAGGCTCCAATGCCCGCCCGGCACGATCATTTTGAGTCCCACAAGGTCTTCCTCGTTCACGGCCACAAGATCAGGGCCATGGAACGGTGCGCGCGGCTCTCCCCCGGGACCGAGTCCCGACATCTCCGTGGACGCTAGCGAAACGCCTGCGCCCTCTAGCTTGCTCCAAAGGCGCTCCGCGTCCAGCACCGTGCTGATGATGCCCCAGTAGCGACCGTCCTCGAGCATGACCGGGATGCGGAAAATTAGCCCCTGGCCTCCTTGAACGAGTTCGAGTGGCCCCGCGAGGGTAGGCTCGCGCGACTCGATGACCTTACGCACGCTCTCCCATTGGTCAGGTACGTCGGGGTAGTACAGGCCTAGTGCCGCCTCGTTGCCCTCGAGGGGCTCGACGTATCGGATGCGATTTCCCGGCGCGACGCCGAGGTTCCGAATGAGGTCAGACTTGGAGACGATCACGTGCAGCGCTGCCTGCATGCGCTCGTCATCGACAACGCCTTCGTGTGAGACGATGAACGCCTCGATTCCGGAGGCGAGATAGAGCGCGGTGTTGAGCTCGGTTTCGAGCCTGCCACGCACCTCGGCAAGATCACGAAGCACCCACTTCTCGGCCTGTTGCCGCTGGAGGCGAATCTCTTTTTGAACCAGTAGTTCGGTGGACAAACCACCGCACAGAAGCACCCATGCGGGCAGCGTTGCCCGCATGAGTTTGGTCCACGGTGCTCGTCGAAGCCTAGCCATAACCAGCCCAAGGGCTATCCCCTTCACTCCACCTGCCCCAAGATGTGGTGGCGATGGCCGACTCCAAACCTCAGGCACCGCGCGCAGGGGTTGACTACCCCCGTAACCTGATTGAGTTCGGTGAGTTCTTCCCCGACGACAGAGCCTGTGTTGCATACCTGGAGCGCCTGCGTTGGGGCGATGGGTTCACTTGTCCTGACGGCCACGTAGCCGACGCTCCATGGCGCTCGAGCCGAGGACTTCTCATTTGCCCAACGTGCCGTCGTCAGGTCTCGGCTACTGCGGGAACGGTGTTCGAAGGCACGCGAAAGCTGAGGCACTGGTTCCTGGCAGCCTGGGAGGTGACGAGCCAGAAGTACGGTGCGAATGCTCTCGGTCTGCAACGGACGCTCGGCCTTGGCAGCTACAAGACAGCGTGGTCCTGGCTCCACAAGCTCCGGCGAGCCATGGTGCTGCCGGACCGTGACTTGCTCTCAGGTGAGGTTGAGGTCGACGAGAGCTACCTGGGAGGAGAGGAGCCCGGCGTACGTGGCCGTAGGACCATCAATCGCGCAATCATCCTCATCGCAGCCGAGAACAAGGGCGGCAAGATTGGCCGGATCAGGCTTCGACGGACGCTGGACCTCACCTCAAAGAGCTTGCAGGGCTTCATCGTCGACATCGCCGAACCCGGCAGCCTCATTCACACGGACGGTTGGCAGGGATACGCCAGCATCAAGAAGAAGGGGTTCGAACATCGGGTCACAGTGACGCGCACGGCTTCCGAGCCTGCACACATCCCGTTCCCTGGAGTGCATCGTGTGGCGTCGCTGCTCAAGCGCTGGTGTCTGGGCACACACCAAGGCGCCATCAGCAAGGACCACCTCAACTACTACCTCGACGAGTTCACGTTTCGCTTCAACCGTCGTACGTCCAAGGCACGCGGACTGCTCTTCTACCGCCTCATCGCTCAAGCGGTCGCGACACCTCACACCACGACGGATGCGCTCTCTGATCCCTCAGCGGATTGAGGGCGCGCGCCGAGGTCCAGAACGCAAGATATAGGGGCAGGTGGAGTGAAGGGGATAGCCCTTACCAGCCCTATCGGAGCCCGCTGACGGCACTCGAAAATAAAAGCCCTCGTTCGACATGGGAGACCACCCAGCGGAAGCAAACTCTTACAAGCTGACTTCGATGAATGGGCACGCACCCCCGTAAGTGTCGGCGGGGGCGTGCCCTCTGCCTGGCGTGGTCAGTCGGGGCCCCGCACTGGGAGGATACGCCCCAACCCACCGTGCTGGAACGGCTAGGGAAAGAGCGAACCCATTGAGAGAGGCCAAGTCGAGTTTCTTACAAGGTGGCTCCCATGAATGGGCACGTTTCCCCGCAAGTGTCGCTGAGGCGTTGCCGTCTGGCTGGCGTGGTCAGTCCTTCTTTGCCCCCTCGGGCGGCTTCGACCACTTACGCCAGGCAGCGTCGAGGTCCTCGAGCTTCGGCGTCCCCTCAAAAAGCGTGACCCGGTACCGCAGGCGCAGCTCCTTTCCCTGCTTGAGCTCGAGGTCGCCGGTCCCTGCGGGCTTCCGCTCAAAGTCGTGGATACCGAAGGGATTGGCGGCGACCAGCCCGTAGTCGCGCGCGTGCCACCAGGTCGGGTGGCGGAGGTTCTCCGGGTGGTCAAACACGGCGACGCCCACGGTGCGCTCGCCGACGGGACCGTAGTAGGTCAGCCAGGCAGTGCGCTTGCCCCAGAGCTCACCGTCCTTGCGCCCGTCGGCGTCGCGCGCGCTTCCCTGGGCCACTGGCCCCTTCAGTCGCAGTTCGGGGCGCAGCCTCATGGCGAGGGTTCCTTCTTTCGTGTCTCCGAAGCGGACGTCCGTGAGGGCCACGAGGCGCAGGTCAAAGTCGATGGTCCGAACACCGTCGCTCTCGGCGAAGGTCGTGCGGCGGAGTTCACGAAGGGGGATGGCCTCGGCCGTGGCGCGCCACTCAGAGGTGGTCTCGACGATGGTCGTGCCCCCGTCCTTTTTCTCCACCTTGGGGGCCGCGACGACCACGACGCGGGGATAGCGGCCCTTGGAGTGCCAGAAGTCATGCCCATTGACCGATCCGTGGGCGAACCACAGCGACGTGTGGTGGGGGTGGTCGGTGGACTCATTGGGGCGGCCCTTTTCCATGGGGAACCCGCGGGTCATCTCGACGCCCCCGGGGCCGTGGACTGGCCACAGATAGGGCACCCGCACATCCTCTCCGTAGTGCATCTTCGTGAACGCCCCACTCGTTGTCTCAATGGCTATGGTGCGGTGGACGTCCACCTTGGCGGGCGTGTCCTGGAGCGGCATCGGTGACATGAGAAGGATCGACAAGAGCATGGGAATGAAGATAGCAGACCGCGGCGGGGCGCTGGCGGTGCTGGTTGCCTCCGTATTGGCCGCTGCGGTGGGTACAGGCTGTGCAGCGACCCAGGACCGAGCCACGTCCGCCCTGGAGCCTTCGGGGGCAGAGGCCGGCAGAACGCCGATCCGCGTCGCCCGTCTTGCCGGGAGCGCCGGCCACCCCGCAGCGCTCGATGCCTTACGCGCGGACTTCGAACGGCGTAACCCGGGCTACGCCTTGGACTGGCGGCCTGACCTGCGCCAGTACCACGCGGGAGCGCGCTCGGTGGTGGCGTTTGTCCAGACGGGCTCGACGCCGGCCAGCGTCCTGCGCGCGGACGGCGGCATCTTGACCTGCGAGCCCGAGCTCACCGTGGGTGATGTCGTGTTGCTTCGGCCCGGCGAGAGTCTCGACGCAAAACGCGGCCTGGGAGCCGTCCTTTTCGAAGTCCCGCAACCCTTTGCAGAAGGACTGCCGACCTTCGTCCGGCCAGACTGGGACGAGAGCATCACGGATACCCCGGGCGGCTGCGCCGAAGAGACCGGCGCTTACAGGCGCATCTTGTTGACCTGGCTTCCGGCGATCGGTCCTTACGTCTACCGCGCGCTCAACTGTCACCGCGTGCGGATCACCGACTCATTCGCCCACTACCACCCTGTGATCGGCGGGTTCGATGAGTTCTACCTCGTGCAAATGGTGCAGCCGGGCGCGGTGCTCTACACGAGCGAGGCGACGACGCGCATCCTCGACCCCACCTCCGTCACCGCCGAGGAGGCCCGGGATCTGATGCAGGTTCACGAGCTCGCGGTCGGCGACCTCGTCTACCTCCCCCGGGGAACGATTCACCGCGGGGTCGGCGGCGTCCTGGCCCAGGTCATCACAGTGCCGGGCTTCCGGCCTGGCGCGGAGATCGGCGTCGACCATCACCTCCGGGCGATCAACGAGCGCCTCAAACTGCAGGGCGACGCCGCGCTCCCATACCGTGCCGCATCCTCGGAAGGGGCGGTCGTCAAGTAGTCCCAGGGGACCGCGCATGGATGCGGGGCGATCTCCGATGGTGCGCTCGGGAACCCACTGGGGCGGCGCACCCGGGGCCCTATGGAAGGGCGCCCCAAGTGAATCAACGGGCCCGCCAACAGCGTGTTCGGGTTCTTTGTCGGGCTCAAGCGCCGCAGTTGCCCATGGCCATTCCGGGCTCCGCCGGCGCCACCTGCCTCGGTGGTTCCACCGGTCGTTATGCCGAGCCGTGCTCGGCCCACCATTTTTCGTCGTCCGTCGTCCGTCAGCCGTCGTTGCGCACGTTTGCATAGAACCAGACGCCCGACTCACGACGGGGCCTAGGGCGCAGCTCAGTGATACGGGCGTTGACCTTGCTCAGTCGCTTCCTGAGGGCCTTGACTTCCTCGCTCTCGAGGGCAGCCTTCAGCGCCTCTGCATCGCCAGTATCGACGCTCCCGTAGACGCCATCCATCTCCGCGTTGAGCTCCTTGTAGCTCTTGTCGAGCTCGATGAGCTCGGCCTTCTCCGCGTCGGTGAGCACGCGCGACTTGGGCTGTGTGCGGTATTGGCCGCCAACGATGAGGTCGAGGTCGCCGTCTTTGTCGAAATCGACGACGTCGACGTACCAGTCACTCTGGGGGCCACTTTCGCCGTTGTCCTGGCCCTTGCTCTTAGGAAGGAGCGTTTGCGCGCTGGAAAAGACCGGCGCGCCTTCCGTTGCCGTGTCGCGATAGAGGAATGCACCGCCGCCAAAGCTCCCGCACACGAGGTCTTTGCGGCCGTCCCCGTCCCAATCGACAATCTTCGCAGCGGTGAGTCCGCCAGGAACACTGAGCAACTTTCCGCCCGCCATGACGCGCTCGTTCACGCCGGTGAACTTCCACTCTGACTTCGTGCCTTCATTCCGACGAAGGTAGAGCTCCCCTTCCTTCGCGCCGAGCAACAGGTCGAGATCGCCATCCCCATCCCAGTCCATGGCGACGGTGGAAACGCAGTGGTGGTCGGGGTTCGACTGTCCTTCGGGGCTGCGATCGGCCGTCGCGTAGGCATTGGCGTCCATGTCGTAGAACGTGGACAGAACAACCTTGCGGCCGTCACCGTCGAGAATGTGCTCCGGCGCAGCCCAGCCGTACTTGCCTCCGCGGATGAGGAACGCATGCCCTTCGAAGGTGGCCGTGATGATGTCGTCGTGGCCGTCGGCGTTGAGATCTGCAAACTGCAGATTCATGCCGATGCATCACCAGTTGTTCAGTTTGATCGGCTTGCCTGCGGCCTTCATCGGCTCGAGGGCGCCAAATTCACCGAGCTCCTTACCCGTCGGCCTGGCGACCGTGATGGTTCCGAAGATCTCACCGATCATCATCTCAGGTCGACCGTCGCCATCCAGGTCGTGGACGAGCGGCGAAGGGTAGAGAATGCCGGTGAACGGTTTGCCGTCGGTCGTGAGCTGCACCGGGCCAGCGAATGACGGCACGTCGACGGTGGGGGGGCCACCTGAGAAAGCGTATGCGAGGGCGAAACAGGTGATCATGTCGCGGGGTCTGTTGGGGCCGGACGAGCAAGGGACTGCTCGTCCTGCCAAGGGCGGATGGCGTGCTCCGAACGGAGCGCTGCGGCTATTCGATCCTCTATGACTCCGCGAAGGAGCGCAACCCACGCCAAGGAACAGTCTGGCACTCAACGCCCTGATACGCGCGGCTTACCCGGTGGGTCGGAATGCAATCAAGCTGCCTTCGAGGAATGGGCACGCATCTCCGTAAGTGTCGGTGGGGGCGTGCCCTTTGCCTGGCGTGGTCAGTCGGGGCCCCGCACGGGGAGGATCCACCCCAACCCACTGTGCCGGAACGGCTAGGGAAAGAGCGAACCCAAAGAGAGAGGCCAGGTCGGAATGCAATCCGGTAATGCCCCCTCGGGCCGCTGTCCCGGGGAGCCCAAGTTCGAGACGTGGCGAGACGTGGCGAGGCAGGTGAGGTCCTGCATCCCCCGTGACGCGCGGCCAACGGATGCCGTCGAAGGGCGTGTTCTGGCCCGCCGTAGAAGGCCGCCAGAGGTAGCGGCTGCGCGCCGGTGCCGCTACCGTGCCCCCGACATGGAACCGGTTCTGAACATTGCCGCTTATCGGTTTGCGCCCCTTGATCGACTCGAGGAACGGCGCGCCGAACTCCTGGAGCTCAGCTGCGCACACGATCTGCGTGGCACCATCTTGCTCAGCGAAGAGGGAATCAACCTCGTTCTCGCGGGCGATGAGCGAGGGGTTCAGGCCGTCCTGGACGTGGTGCGCCGCATTCCCGGGTTCGAGGATCTGGAGGTCAAGGAGAGTCGCAGCCAGGCGCGCCCCTTCGGCAAGATGTTGGTCAAGCTCAAGGCTGAGATCATCGCCTTCGGAGTGGATGGGATCGCACCCGCCGTCCACACGTCGAAACGCCTCACGGCGGTTGAGCTGAAGCGCTGGCTCGACGATGGCGCCGAATTCACCCTTCTCGACACGCGGAACCGCTTCGAGGTTGAAGCCGGCACGTTCCGCCGCGCGACCCACGCAAGCAT
>CAJXRJ010000367.1 GCA_913058555.1 uncultured bacterium | reverse complement strand
ATCTACACACTGCATATCGTCGGCAGCGTCAGATGTGTATAAGAGACAGCGGCGGCCCCCCACGCCTTCAATCAGAGCTACATCTACCTGCGCATCGAAAGCGGGAAGATCGAGGGACGCATCGAGATCAATCTCTCGGACCTCAACCGCTCGATCGGAACCACCTTCCGTGAAGACCTCACGGCCACCGCCGAGGAGGTCGCCGCCGAGATCGAGAAGATCGAAGCCTACCTGTACCCTCGCATCGGCTTCGCCATCGCGGGCAAGCCCATCGAGCTCGAGCGCCAGGGGCACGACATCTACCAGAGCGCTGGCTCCCAATACGTCTCGTGCAAGTATGAGCTGATGGGCATCGAAGGCATTCCCGACGCCCTCGAGATCACCCACTCCGTGATGTTTGACACGGACCCCGAGCACCGCGGCTACGTCGTCATCGAACAGTTCTTCGACCAGGGCCGCTTCAACAACGAAGGGGACTTCGGGCTCATCTTCGACCCGGACCGCACCACGCAGACGCTGGACCTCAAGAACCGCTCCAAGTGGACCGGTATGAAGGCCATCATCCGCGAAGGCATCCACCACATCTGGATCGGCCACGACCACATCCTCTTCCTGATTGTGCTGCTGCTCGCCTCCGTCCTGCGTCGCGAGGGTCGCGGCTGGGTCGCGCAGGAGGGCTTCGGCGCCGCCCTTGTGCAGGTGCTCAAGATCGTGACGGTCTTCACGGTGGCGCACTCGGTGACCCTCACCCTGGCGGCCCTTGACATCGTTTCGATCCCCTCGAAGTGGGTCGAATCGGTCATCGCGCTCTCCATCGCCGTGGCGGCCCTCGACATCCTGTTTCCTATCTTCAAGGGACGCATCCTGCTCGTGGTGCTCGTCTTCGGCCTCTTCCACGGCTTCGGATTTGCCAACGTGCTCGGGGACCTGCGCATCACCGGCGGCGACCTTGCCCTGTCGCTCTTTGGCTTCAACATCGGCGTGGAGATCGGTCAGGTGGCCATCGTCATGGTCGTCTTCCCGATGCTGTTCATGATGCGCCTGTCGCTCCTGTACACCCGCTTCGCCGTCTACGCGGGCGCAGCGCTCTCGATTTTTGTCGCCATGTACTGGTTCATCGAGCGCGCCTTTGAGGTCGACCTCACCCTCGGGGAGACCCTCGGCCCCATTCTCCGCCTCTTCTAGGAGGCCGTTACGAACGGAGTCCCGAAGGATCAACCCGATGAACGGTGCCGTCCAGTTCGCCCGCCAAGCCGATACGGCTCGCGCAAAGCGAGAGGCTATAGGTGCGCGCACTCGCTTCGAAGCGCGTGTGCAGGTGGCCCCAGGCCGCGGGTTCGACTCCGGGCGCGGCGAGGAGAACCGGTCCATCCCGCCAATCGAACGCCACACCGCGAAGGTCCCGGCGAAGGCCTTCGCCGGTGGCTTTCACAAAGGCCTCCTTCAGCGTCCAAAGGTCGAAGAAGTGGGCGGATCCGTGCGCCTCCAACCGTGCGCGCTCGGCGGCGCCGAGCACCCGGGGGGCAAGCTCAAGCGCCAAGGCCCCGTCGCCCACGGCCTCCACATCCACCCCGACTTCGTCCACGGTTCCCATGGCCCAAGCCGCCGCCCCGCGGGTGTGGGAGAGGCTGAAGGCAATGGCGCGTCGATGCTCGCCGAAGAGCTCCGGCTTGCCATCCTCCCGGGCGCGGATGTCCAGGTCCGCCGGACGCGCGCCAAGGGCCGTGGCCAGCCCACGGCGCAGCATTCCGTGGGCCGCCACGTAGGCCTTTCGGTCCTCCTCGAAACGTATCCGCTCGGCCCGGGCGCACTCCTCGGGCGAAAGATCGCCCGCGAGGGCGGCCAGGGCGGATTCGGAAACGGCGGAGACGTCGAGCCAGTACGCCCGTGCGGCCCCATGGCCCAGGCCTTCCGGCCCCTGGTGCTTCGACAGCGCATCCACGCCCCCAGTATCGCAGCTCCCGGGAGCCACAGCCCACAAGTCCCCGCTTAGACCATGAACTTCGAATGGACACCCAGCCAGGAATCGCTCGCCGCGGGGGCACTGGCCTTCGCCAAAGAGTCCCTGTCGAGCGACGTCATCGCCCGCGACCGAGACGGCACGTTCAGCTTTGAACTCTGGAAGCGCGCTGCCGACTTCGGGGTGCTCGGCTGGGCCATCCCCACCGAGTACGGGGGCGCCGGGCACGACCTCGTCACCACGGTGCGAATGATGGAGGCCCTCGGGGAGGGCTGCCAGGACAACGGACTCACCTTCGCCCTGGGCGCCCAGATGTGGGGCGTCCAGACGGCCCTGCTCCACTTCGGCACCAAGGAACAGATCGCCAAGTACCTCCCACGCTCCATCAGCGGGGAGGCGGTCGCTGCGTACTGCATCACGGAGGAGTCCAGCGGCTCGGACGCATTCCACCTCCAAACGACCGCCGTTCGGGACGGGGACGAGTACGTCCTGAACGGCGAGAAGGTCCTGATCACGTTCGGGCCCATCGCGGAGTTCGCCATCGTCTTCGCTGCGACGGACCCAAGCGCAGGTCGCTGGGGACTCAGTGCTTTCCTCGCGGACGCGGAGACGCCCGGGTACACCGCCCACCCCGTCGAAGACAAAATGGGGCTGCGCACCGTCCCCTTCGGACGGGTGACGTTCGACGGCTGCCGGATCCCCGCCGCCAACCTCCTGGGCAAGGTCGGCGCGGGCGCCAGCATCTTCTCCTTCAGCCAAGGCTGGGAGCGCAGCCTCGTCCTGGCCCCCCAGCTCGGCGCCATGGCCCGGCAGATCAAGGAGGCGGTCGCGTTCGCCAAGAAGCGGAGGCGCGCCGGTGTGTCCATCGGTAAGCACCAGGCCGTGGCACACCCCATCGCGGACATGCACCTGCGCCTTGAGACCGGACGGCTGCTTCTCTACAAGACGGCGTGGCTTCAGGATCGAGGCCTGCCGAACCTGATGGAGGCCGCCCTCACCAAGACCTACCTCGCCGAGGCCTTCCGTGAATCGAGCCTCGCCGCCCTCGCGATCCGCGGCGGCGATGGTTACAAGACCGCGACCGGCGTCGAGCGCGACGTGCGCGACTCCATCGGCGGCCTCATCTACGGCGGCACCACCGACATCCAGCGCAACATCATCGCAGGGCTCCTGGGGCTATGACCGGCGACAACGATAGGCCCGGCGACCCGGCTGGCGGTTTTTCTGGCGGGGCACCCGGGAGCCGCTCGGGCCTGCCCCTCCCGGGCTTCTTGATCCACGGGGCGATCGAGCACTACGCCAGGGTCAGCCCCGGCGCCCCGTCGATGGTTTTCTCCGGCGAGACCATGACCTACGGCGAGCTCGACCGGCAGAGTGCCCAGATGGCCCACTGCCTGCTCGCGGAGGGCCTCGAGCGCTCGGACCGGGTGGGCATCTTCATGCGCAAGGGCTTGGCCCTGGGCCCCGCCATCTACGGCACCCTGCGCGCCGGCGGTGCATTCGTTCCTCTGGACCCCGGCCTGCCGCCCGAGCGCCTGGCGTTCCTGATCGCCGACTGCGGGATCCAAATCGTCATCAGCACCGACGCCCAGGCGGAGACCCTGCGCGCGTTGCCCGACGATTGCCGGCCGCTGATCGTGGGCACCACCGCAGAGTTGCCGATGAAGACGGTCTCGCCGGCGGACCTCGCGGAGGCCCCGGCCCTCCCGCCGGAAGGCGTGTGGGTCACCGACCAAGACCTGGCCTACATCATGTACACGTCCGGCTCCACCGGTCAGCCCAAGGGCATGATGCACACCCACCGCGGGTGCCTGGCCTACGCCCGTTGGGGCGCGGGGCATGTCCGGTTAGGGCCTGGCGACAAAGTAGCCAGCCACGCGCCGCTTCACTTTGACCTGAGCATCTTCGACTTCTTCTCGACGTCCCAGGTGGGCGCTGCGGTGGTGCTCGTCCCCGAGGTGGTGACCAAGTTCCCCGCGAGCTGGACGGAGACCATCGAAAAGGAACGCATCAGCGTGGTCTTCACGGTGCCCTTCACGCTGATGGAGATGGAGCGGCGTGGCGCCCTGGCCAGCCGGGACCTTGGCTGCCTGCGCTGGATCCTCTTCGGCGGGGAGCCCTATCCTCCCCAGGACCTGCGGGCCCTGATGAACGCTCTGCCGGGGACGCGGTTCTCCAACGTCTACGGCCCCGCGGAAGCGCCCTCATGCACGGTCTATGACGTGCCGGACGACTACCGGTCAAGTGAGAGCGACGAGCCCCTCCCCATCGGCAACGTGTCCGTGGGATCAGACGGGCTGATCCTCGACGAGGACGGTGCGTGCGCGGCGCCGGGAGACCCGGGCGAGCTTTGCATCCGAAGCACGACCCTCACCCGGGGCTATTGGAACCGCCCGGACCTGAACGCACGGGCATTCCTTGTGCGCCCGTCCTACGCCCCGGACGGCGAGGTCTACTACCGCACCGGCGATGTGGTCCGCCAGCGGCCCGACGGTCTGCTCGAGTTCCTGGGCAGGCGCGACCGCATGGTCAAAACCCGCGGGCATCGCGTCGAGCTCGACGAAGTCGAGGCTGCGCTCTCGTCCCACGCAGAGGTCGAGGAGGCCGCGGCCTTCACGCGGCCCGATGAACAAGGGAGCCAGTCGATCCACGGGGCCGTCCGGATCGCACCGGGGGCCGCCGCGACTCCCTCCGAGCTGCGATCGTTCCTCCGCGCCAAGCTCCCCTCCTACGCCGTCCCCGTTTCGATCACGATCTTGGCCGAGCTGCCCCGCACCTCCACAGGCAAGGTCGATCGCGGATCCCTCGCCACCGCCCCCCCGGGCGACTCCTAGAACCACCCGTGCCCCACATGTCTATCGAAGCCCTCGCGGAGTTCATCCGCATCGAACTCCTCGACGATGAGAACCAGAAGATCGGACCCGACGACGACCTGCTCTTGTCCGAGCTCTTGAATTCGCTGAGCGTCACCCGCTTGGTTCAGCACATCGAGGAGCAGCAGGGGATCATCGTTCCCCCCGAGGACGTGACCCTCGAGAACTTCCGCACGCTCAACGCGATCCAGACGTACCTGCAGGGCCGCGCCTAGCGCCCCTTGAGACGGAAGCTCACCGGCACCGTCAGCCGGTCGGGCACCGCGCTTCCATCCGCGCCCGTCGCGGGCTTGAAGCGCCACTTCTTGACGGCTTTCAGCGCCGCGTCGTCCAGGAGGCCGTGGCCGCTAGAGACTTTGACCTTGGCGCTCTCGACGGAGCCGTCCTTCCTCACCTCGACGGTGAGCTCGCACGTGCCTTCCATGCGAGCGGCACGGGCGCGGCGCGGGTAGCTAGGGGGGCGGTTGCGCTTGGCGTCGGCCACGGCGCGCCCCTTCACCACTGCTTGGCCGTCGGACTGAATCGGCTGCACGGGATCAACGGGCTCGGGCTCGACCCGTTCCAAGGGCTCGAGCTTCTCCGGCTCTGGCTCCTCAGGGGGTTCGGGCTCCGGTGGCGGATCCATGGGTGGTGGCTCCAGGGGTTGGGGCAGCTCGGGCTCAGGCTCTGCCGTTGGGGGCTCAAACTCCGGCGGCGGCGGGGACGACACCGTTCGGGTGCCAGCGTCGCTCGCCAGGACGGGTTCGAGCAACTCAACGGCACGGGGCGGTGGCACGGGAGTGGGCTCGTAGATGCGCACCGTCATGGGCGGCTGGGCCAGCTGTTCCTCGAGGGCCAGGTCGGGGCCATTCGGAGCCGCCTCGTTCTGCAGCGCCGCGACGGCCACGTGGGCGATCAGCGACAAGCCGAGGGCGCCCCAGAAGAAGCGCTCGTCCCCTGAACCTGCCACGGCCTACTGCTCCCCGCCCTTGCCGCTGTGGACCAGGTCGAAGTGAGCGGCACCGGCGCGCCGCGCCGTATCGAGGGCCTCGACGAACAGGCCGTAGGCCATCGCCTTGTCACCGGTCAGCCTGACCGCACTCCGGCCGTCCGCGAGGGCCGCCCGAAGGGCATCCTCCAAGCCCTCCTTGGTGACCCGCTCGCCCTCCACATAGAGCACGCCGCGGGCGTCCACTTCGAGGCGCACGGGGCGCGTTTCCGCCTCGTCGACCACCGAGCCCTGGGGCAGTTCGAGACGCACCGACGGCTGCACGAAGCTAGACGTCAAGATGAAGAAGACGAGGAGCTGAAAGACCACGTCGATGAGCGGCGTGAGGTCGATGGCGGAACGCCGACGTGCCCTGCGGGAAAACTCCATGCCTACTCTTCCGCCGCGCTCGCCGCTGGGATGGCCGGAGGGGATGCCGCTGGGCCCGCAGAAGGGCCGACGAGGGCTTCCTCCAGTCGCGTCACCGCGAAACCCATGTGGCGGGCGACCGCATCGGCGCGGTCCTGCAGCAAGTGCCAAGCGGCCGACGCGGGGATGGCCACGATAAGGCCAAACACGGTGGTCAAAAGCGCCGCCCAGATACCGGCGGCCAGGTCGCTCGGCTCCACTGGCCCATTGATCTGCTCCAGCTTCCAGAAGGACCCCACAAGCCCGGAAACGGTCCCGAGCAGCCCAAGCAAGGGGGCGATCTGCGACACGAGGAGCAACGGGGATAGGCGTGCCTCAAGGCGCTCCAAGAGCTCGCCACCGTCTCGCCGTACGGATTCCGCCCTCAGGGTGCGGTCGGTGCCCGCAAGGTCGATCTGGCGCTCGAGAACCCGAGCCACCGGATGACGTGATCCGCGGAGCACGGCGCGGGCCTCTGCGACTTGCCCCCCCGCATAGGCGGCCGCGGCATTCTCCGCCAATCTCTTGGGCACCGTCCGTACTCGCAGGAAGACCAGGGCCCGTTCCAGGATGATCGCGATCGCAAGGACCGAGCATGCGAGCAGCGGCCACATGACCGGCCCCCCCATCTGGAACAGGTCCGAGGGGCTGTGGCCCCAGATCATTTCGTGTAGCGCGAGGGGCAGGCCCGTCGGCGGTGAGATCGTCGAGAAGATTGACATGACAATCAAAAGGCCATCGCGAGGCCAACCCGCACCGAAAACGGCTCCGCGGGGTGGAAGTGAACGTCGTTGAAACCACCGTCATCCGGTCCGGCATTCTCGCCGGGCAGGCGTGAGGGATAGAAGTACTCGATGTCGCTGACCTCGCGATCGAACAGGTTGAATACGGAGAGCTTGACCATCAGGTCAGGGTTGACCCGGTACGCCGCCTGCGCATTGAAGAGCAGCGACGACGTGGACCGCACGGCGCCGGTCTCTTCGAGGTCCCTGGGGCCGAAGTAGCGTCCCCGGAGAGCGGCAAAGTGCCCGCCCTCGAAGTCATAAGCCAGGCCCGCGGCCACCGACGTTTCAATGGCACCCGGAACGTGATTCTCGTCCCCACCGTCGAGGAACCTCGCCCGTGACCACGTCGCGTCGAAGTCCAGGCTGAGCTGATCGGTAATCTGGTAGTAGTTCGTCCATTCGATGCCGAAGCGCTCCGTGGCGCCCGTGGGCTCGGTACCACCAGCGTCGCCCACAAACAGAAGCTCAGAATCGCTGCGCAGCCCCCAAACTGTCTCTTATACACATCTGACGCTGCCGACGATATGCAGTGT
>CAJXRJ010000366.1 GCA_913058555.1 uncultured bacterium | reverse complement strand
TACACACTGCATATCGTCGGCAGCGTCAGATGTGTATAAGAGACAGGTCGTGGAGATCCCGATCAAAGTGCACGACGACGATTGGCGCCTGCTGCCGGAAGGGTCGGGGGTTCCACGATGAGGAAACACCCTTCCCAAGGCGGGTTCACGCTCATCGAGGTGGTCCTCGCGGCAAGCCTCTTTGTCATGGGCATGTCCATGATCATGGGCGTCTACAGCTTCGGTTCCGCTCTGTCACGCACCGCGGAGCTGCGTTCGGTTTCGGCCGAGATCGTCGATGCGATCATGGCGGATCTGGACGAAACCCTCTTTCCCCTGCGGGACGACGGCCTGGTTGGGCCGCCCCGTGCCATCGTGGATCGCCCCGTTCCCGGCCGTGCGGGCGTGGTGTATTCCGTCGAGACCAAACCCAATGTCGATACCCTCGAGATCCTCCCCGGTCTCGAGGAGCCCGTTGCCACCGAATACCTCGTGACCCTCACCGTGCGCTGGCAAGCGCGCGGGGTGAAGCGCGAGGCTCGATGGACCACGATCATGCTGCGCGAGCTCCCCTTCGGAGCCCGCATGCGCCAGCGCTTCCTGCGCTGAACCGCTGAAGAGTCCCATGAGCCAAACCAAATCCCTTTCCTTCGCGGCCCTGGCCCGCCCCTTCGTGTGGACCCTGGGCCTCGCCGCCCTGGTCCTTTCGGTCAGCCACTTGGGCTCGGCGGGTCCCCAGGAGGACGCGCCGCTCTTCCGCGCGCCGGCGCCCCCGGCGGCGAGTGACGTGATGATGCTGCGGCTTCGCGATGGCCAGATCCATTGGGGGGCGATCGAGGATCACACGCCGGAGATGATCGACTTCGTTCGTCTCGACACCAGCGGCGCCGTCAGCTTGCCCTGGTCCTTGCTCGATCCCGCCCTCGCGGACGAGCTGCGCACGAAATTTGGCTACGTGACGATCGAAGTCGAAGAGGCGCTTGTGGAAGGAGAGCGCCTGGTCCTTGACGGCGGCGGCACCGTCGAAGGGGTCATCGTCTCACGCGAGGGCGACTCCTACGTGATCAAGACCGACGGGAACCTGGTCACTCTCCCGAAGATCCGTGTCCGCAACATCGAAAAAGGCGTCCAGTTGAACGCCTTGGACGTGTACTCCCGGGACGAGATCTACGGCATCTACGCGGCGGAGGCGGACCTTGAGTCGGCTCCGGCTCTGCTCGACCTCGCCGTCAAGTGCGAGAGCATCCTCGACTTCGCCCACGCGGCCGAGCACTACGCCGCCGCCATCGAGCTCGGGTTGGACGACGAGGACGTCGCGACCAAAGCGCAGGGCGCACTGGCGGCCGCGACGATCAAGGCGGAGAACCAAGAGCAGCTCGACCTTCTGCGCAACGCCGACCAGCTCCGCAAGCGTGGACGCTTCGATGAGGCCCTCGGCATCCTTCGCGCCTTCCCGGAGCAGTTTGAACGGAGCCCGCTCGTGGAGGACGCGCGTAAGGCCGAGCAGAAGATGATGCTCGCCAGGGACGCGGCCGCGACGGACTACACGCGCCGTCGCTGGTTATACTGGGCCCAGCGCCTGACCCGAGAGAAGGCCCGCAAGGCGAGCTTCGAAGAGTGCCGTACCTGGGCCGTCGAAGGCGCGTCCGAGGACATCCAGGCCAAAATCCACGAGGAACTCGTGGGGAAGATCTCCGAGGAGATCGCCCTGGAGGACGTGCGGACCCTTTGGGAGGCACGCCGCAAGCGCAGTTACATTGCAACGACCTACGGCAGTGCGGGCACTTGGCTTCTGGGCCGCGACAAGGCCAACGAAGGCGCAGAGGAGGCCGATGGCGCCTCGAATGCTCCGGTGTCGTCGCGGGACGCCGAAAGGCAGGCCCTCGAAGAGCGCATCAAGCGCTACGTCGAGAACCAGCGCATCGCCCAGCGCTCGCGTCCCTCCGAGGACGCGGAGGACGAGCGCGAGACGTTCTGGACCAACTGGTCCGCCAGCGGGCGCGCCCAGTGGCTGCATTCCTACTACGCCGAGGAGTCCGGGGACTTTGACGTGAGGCCGCGGCCGTACCTGCGCCCCTGCCAGAACTGTGCGGGCAAGGGCGCGGTCGAGCTGCTTGTGACGGGCACCGTGCTGCGCGGGGAATCGGCTTCGTTGGGGGAGTGTTCCCTCTGCCGTGGCGTTCAAGTCGTCCGCCGCGTCTACTTCAGGTGATGAGACATGAATTGCCCTGCGGCCGCGCCGCGCTGATCCTGGCGGCATGCGCTTTGGTGGCGTGCCAATCCTCCACAAACCGTGCGGTGGTGGCCGACGCGCCGCGTGCTCTCCCGCCGAAGGTGGCTGCGGCAGCGCCCACTCCCCGGGGAGCCCCGGGTGCTGTGACCGAAAAGCCAAGCGCCGGCACCCCCAATGGGGCGGCGCCCGGCCAGGTGGCCGCGAGCGTTCCCGCGGCGGTGACGCCCGTTGACGGCACGCCCGCGGAGACGGTCCCGGACGCCACGGTGTCCTGGCCCCGGACGGTCGACGGTGCCAATGACACGACCGTGGCGAGGGTTGGGGGCCGGGACATCCTGCTGACCGAGCTGGTGTCGAAGTGGATCATGCGTGATCCCAACGGGGTGCGCGCGATCCTGGACGACCTGCTGATCTCACGGCTGGTCGTTCTCGAGGCGGCGAGCTACGGGATAGAGCTTCCCGCCGGCACAGTGGAACAGGAGATTGGGAGCCGCCTACGGGACCTCGAAACGAGTGCCCAGAAAGTCGGCGCCCCCAGCCTCGAGGTGTACATCCAAAAGACCCTCGGGTTGAACCAGCAGACCTTCCTTCGGGAACTCGAGCGCGAGGTCGCGGTGGACCTGTTGGCCACGCGCTGCATTCGCACTTGGCTCTTCGCGACCGACCGACGCGAGTTCCGGGTCATCGCCGTGAAGGACAAGGCCGCTTCGGACCAGGTCCAGGCTCGTCTGGCCCGCGGGGAGGCTTTTGCGGACGTGGCCAAGGATCTCTCCACCGATCAATCCGCGAAGGACGGGGGGCGCATGCCACCTCTCGTTCGCAGCGACCAGGGGCTCGCCCGCATGGCTTTTGCCGCCCAGGTCGGTGAAGTCTCTGGCCCCATTCAGAATGACAGTGGCTTCGTGTTCATGCTCGTCGAGGCCGCGCCACAGGGCGAAAGCGCCCCTTGGAGTGAGATCGGCGCGTCCGTCGAGGCCAGCCTTCAGGCCCGTGGAATCGAGGATCCGGAGTACTGGCAATGGAAGGAAGCCATGTTCCAGCGCTACGACATTGATGTGACGCCGTTCCTGGAATTGGCGGGCCGATGAGGGTTCCTAGGTCGATGGCCCGCGCGGCGGCTCCGAGAGGCACAAATCGGTTCTTGAAGTGACGTCCCGCGATCGCGACGCTCGGGGCATGGACGATTCGCCCGTGGACGAGGTAGAGGCCGTGGAGGCCTCGGTGGACGAGGGCGTGGACGCCAAGACTGGCGATCAGCCCGCTGGCCCTCGAGGTGACGCTGGGACCGACTCCGGCGAGTGGCAGGACGTCGATGACGACCTATCGGAGCCGCTCGATAGCAGCCTGGATGGGAACATCGACGATGGCGAAGCGGACGATGCGGACGACGAAGACGCTCGCTCCGAAGAGGGTCCCTCCTCAGTGGGTCCCTCCTCAGTGGGTCCCTCCTCAGTGGGTCCATCCTCTGGCGATGTGCCCGCTGATGGCGCCACCGACCAAGCCAGCTCCAGCCAAGGGGAGGACGTTGATGTCGGAGATGACGGAGATGACGGAGATGACGGGGAAGACGACGATCGCGGCGGTCCCGGTCCCGGCGCGGATCTGACCGACGAGCAGATCGTCGAGCGGGCCCTCTCCCTTCTGTTCGCGTCCCCCGACCCCCTGTCCGTGGGACGCCTCGTGGGGCTCCTTGAGCGGCCTCCGGCCGCGCGGGTCCGTGCGGCCCTCGACGCGATCCGTCATCAGCTCGAGTCGGGGCCGTTGCCGGTGCAGCTGCGGGCGCTCAAGGGGGGCTACACCCTCATGACCGTGCCGGAGATGGGGGATGTCGTCGGGCGGCTCGCGAAGGGGTCGCCCATCGAGCGCATCAGCCCCGCCGCCCTCGAGACCCTCGCGATCGTCGCCTACCGCCAGCCGGTGACCAAGGCAGAGATCGAGGCCATCCGCGGCGTCCAGGCCGGCCCGATCCTGCGGTCCCTCGTGGACCGAGGCCTGGCGAAGGTCACGGGCCGGGCCGACGTGCCGGGGCATCCGCTCCAGTACGGGACGACGAAGGACTTCCTGGACCGATTCGGGCTCATGAACCTCGAGGAGCTGCCGCGGGACGCGGAGCTCGCGAAGGACTGACCCAAGCGCCGCCCGGCGCCCCGATGGGGGGCCGCAGGGAGCCGCCCGGGCTGGGACGGGGCCATTACGGGCCCCCGCTCCCCAAAAATGGCCCGGCCCTGGTTCTTCTCGCGTTCTTCCGAGGTCCCCCCGAGGTTCCTTCGGGGTTCTTTCGGGGCTCCTGCCACGATGATCCGTCTCATTCCCCGCGCCTTTCTGGCCGCTGCTCGCTTACGCCCGGGGACGGGGTCCGTAAACTTATCGGCCGCGTAATCCGCTTTGCGGCACGCCCTCTCCCGTGGCTTGCTGCTGGCTCACTTCGGGTGGCAGCCTGCTCATTGCTGCCCGCAACTTTCTGGCCTGCTGCCCGCCTGGGCCTGGCCCTACCACTTCGGAGCCCTCCGAAGGCCCTGACACCTGTCCGCCTGGACCATCCATGTCCGACAAGACCGAACACGATCCCGAACTGCTCGACGAGCATGGCGAACTGATCCACGTCCCTGAGGGGCAGAGCCGCCTCAGGTATCTGGCGACGATCGCACTCGTCCTGTTCCTGCTCGTCATCTTCGTTGTGGCCGACCTCTTCCAGACGACGGTTACTGGGGGTAACGGAGGCGACGACCCTGTCTACATGACATGGACGGACCCCGTGGCCAAGAAGTCCCACGCGATCCACGCCGAGGATTTCACCAAGACCGAGCAGCTGCTCTCGATGCTCGCCGGTCAGGTTTACTTCCCGCCCTCGAGCCAGTTCGCCACCCCGGACGAGCGTCAGGGCATCCGGCCCGGCGACCTCACCGACGAGGACGTTGCTTCGTTCTTGATCTACGAGCAGCTCGCCAAGGACGCGAACATCGAGGTCTCCGACGCGGAGCACAAGGAGTTCGTCCGGTCCGCATTTGGGTCCAAAGCCAACCTCGACGGGTTCGCCCGTCAAGCGCGCATGTCGGTCCTGCAGCTGAGCAATCAGATCCGCCGGGTCCGCCGCGTCTCGCGGCTCCACGAACTGATCTCCATCGGCCTCCAGGTTCCTGACTCGAACGCTGCCGTTGAAATGTGGCAGGACCAGCGCCCTGAGTTCAAGTTCCAGGTCATCAGCGCCAAGGCCGCCGACTTCGAGGCCCAGGCCAAGACCGAGGTCCCGACGGACGAGGAGCTCACGACCTGGTTCCACGAGCGCCCGCCCTTCGAGCAGCAGCGCCTCTTCACCCAGCCCCGGGTGCAGGCCCAGGTCGCCTACGTGGATCTCATCGCCGAGCCGGCCTTCGACGCAACGGCGCTCCTCGCCGCTTACCCCGCGGCCGAAGGCACGGACGTCGACCAGCTCACCCGCAACTACTACGACCTGAACCAGCGCACGCGCTTCATGCGCCCGGAGGAAGAGGTTCCCCCAGCTGACGACGATGCCACTGACGACGACTCTGGAGATGGCGACTCTGGAGACGGCGAGTCCCAGGACGACAAGAAGGCCGAGCCCCAGGAAGTCAAGCCCACCGAGCCCTACGAGTTCGAGGAAGTGAAGGACCGCGCCCAGGCTGAGGCGGCGATCTACGCCGCCATGAGCGCCTTCCTCACGGACGTCCAGGACCGCAAAGTCGCGGAAGAGAGCAAGCCTGAGGGTGAGCCGAGGGTCGAGATCGACTTCAAGGCCGAGGCCGAGGCCCTTGGCCTCGATGTTTACACCGGGGGCGAGGACGGCCTCACCCGCGAAGATCTCATGGCGGCTGAAGTCTGGGGTGATCCCCGCATGGCGAGCCAGCTCAGCTTCACCCAAGAGGGCAGCTACGCGGTGACCGCCGCGGTCTCCCCTGGCGCTATCGCCGTGGGTCGCGTGCTCAAGAAGTTCGAGCGTGAGGAGCCCCCCTTCGACCAGATTCGCGACGACGTCGTCGACATGTGGGCCAAGGAACGCGCCGCCGAGCTCTGCACGGAAGCCCTCGACGGGGTCCGCCTGGTCCTGGCTGCCAAGCCTGAGGATGTGGATGCGGCCAACTGGAAGCCCGTCATCGAGCTAGAAGCCCTTCGTACGACCGCCACGGAGGCCAACTACAGCTTCTACGAGCGCGACTACCTTGGCCGAGGCGAGAACCCGGACACCGTGACCGCCGCTGACCGTTTCCTACGCACCCAAGCTGACATTTACGAGCTTGAGGACGGCCAGGTCATCCCGGCGCAGATCGCCCGTGACAAGTCGGAGGCGTACCTCGTGCGCTTCGACTCGAAGCGTGCCAAGGACGTCTCCGAGATCGACGTCCAGAACTACGAGGCCTACCGCTCACGCATCAGCCGTGAGAGCTTCGAAGAGTTCGGTCGGTCGGTCTTCCGTGGTGACGGAGCCTGGCTGAAGGAGACGATGACCCTTCGTTTCCCGTACAACGAGGAGCGTGAGGCCGAGCGCGCCAAGGAGTCGGAAGCAGGCTAGGCCAGCTGCCCTGAGCCGCCCGGTGATGGGCGCGCGCCCCAAGAGAAGAGACCCAGGTCCGGCTAGCCGGACCTGGGTCTCTTCTCTTGGGGTCTCTTCTCTTTAGGGCGCCTTTCCAGGTCACCGGCTGAACGTCACCTGGAAGACCGTGCCACCGCCGCTTCGGGGAAGGGTCCTTACCCGTGCCTTCATCGCCTTGGCCTGGAGCGACACGAGGTGCAGCCCGAGGCCCGTGCCCTTGGTCTTGCGGGTCTGTTCGTCGCCCAGGCGCAGGAACGCTTCGAAGACGCGTCCACGGTCCTTCTCCGGGATGCCAGGGCCGCGATCGAGGACTTCGAGCAGTACACGCCCCTTCTCGCTGCGGCGGGTCCGCACCAGGATGGGCTCGCCGGTGATCTCGCCGTCGGGCCCGACCGGGACCGGCGCGTACTTGCGGGCGTTCTCCACGAGGTTCTGCAGGACGACGTGCACGCCCTCGGGGAGCAGCAACACCGGCGGAAGGCCCTCGGTGAGCTGGAACTGGAGGTCCCCGGCGTCCCGGCCGCCCACCATCTCCAGGTCGGCCCGCTGGCGTTCGATCTCTGCGTTGAGATCCCCCGGTGTGGGGGAGTGGGCTTGGTCGAAGAGCCGGCGTCGGAGCAAGACCCGATCCACCAGACCTCCGAGGCGATCGGACTCGTGCACGATTCGGCCCAGGTATTCGTCCCGGCGGGCTTCGTCCGTCACCCACCCGTCCTTGAGCATCTCCCCATAGCTGTCTCTTATACACATCTCCGAGCCCACGAGACTAGGCATGATCTC
>CAJXRJ010000365.1 GCA_913058555.1 uncultured bacterium | reverse complement strand
CTACACACTGCATATCGTCGGCAGCGTCAGATGTGTATAAGAGACAGGCTCTGTGGCGGAGGAGTGAGACACTTGGATGACAAAGGAGATAGGCGGGTGAGTGGGCCGTTTCGCTCTGCGTAGCGGGCAGTGCCTAATACGTCCCGGGACCCATCCACGGTCCAACCCACCCCTTGCTGCCATGTTTGTCGACCTACTTATTATCTCCGCTGCCGCAGCAGCCGCCTTCTCGATTGGCTTCCTCGCGCTGGCCGGACGTCAGCGTCCCCAGCGGGTCTCCGCGTCGTCGGCAAGCTTTCTGAGCGAGCTCACCCTGCCGCCGCAATTCCGCCAGACTCCCTCCGCGCCGCGCGTGGTGTCGCCACCGGCCGCAGAAGCGCAGTCCCGCCCGGCATAGCAGTGATCGGTCGCGGCTGACCATCCGCGTGTGCGGATGCAAGCTCCGCGCGGGCCACGAGGCGTCGCTGCCCCCGCGTCAGTCAAACGTGACTTCCACCGCGTCGGTGAGATTCGACGTGGCCACGCCGCCCGCCGTATCGCGGTACCAGAGCTGGAAGTTCCAAGTGTCACCGGGCTGCACGGCGATGGGGCCCGTGGGACGCGGAAGGCTCATCAGATCGACATCGATCGACACGCTCCCCGAGGAGCCCGAGTTCACCACTTGCTGCATGAACCGGCCCTGGGGTGCACCGAGACAGAGCACCCCAGCGGAGCCCCCCGGTTGCAGGATGGTCGCCCGCGACGGAGACACGAGGAACAAGCCGCTCGACTGCTGCGGGAGGGCGTTCGCGACCAGAATGAAGTCGTCGTCGTCAACGGTGCTCGACCCAAGGGCTGTGATGCTCGCAGGGGCCCCGGTGGAGTTCGTGACCGCAGGTCCGCAGTAGTTGGTTCCGAGGGTTGGATTCTCGACGAGGATGTCGCTGGCAGAGAAGAACACTTCGCCGGCGGGATCGTCGCGCTGCCACGCGACCCAAAGCACATGGTGGCCGTCGCGATCCGCTGGAATGTCCACGTCGAACAGGTAATGGGACCCCGAGAGCGTGACGGCCGGCCGCCCGAGATACTCCATCTGGGACCATGCGAGGGGCTGGTCCGGTGTCCAGCTAGCACTGGTCATCCAAACGTCCCACACGCTGGGCTGATGATTCGCGGTCACTAGGAAGTCCACGGGCATGGGCGCGCCGGCGGTCACCGGCGTGGTGGGCCATGCCGCACTCACTTGGTCGAGACCGATATAGGTCCTCGGGTACTCCGTCGAGTTCGGATCGGTGCGCCCTCCGCTCGCTATCGCCCCATCGGGTAGCCAAGGGGAGTAGTCGAAACCCGGCGGGAGGCCCGCTTGAACGGCGGCGGGGATCGTCCGGGACACCTCGTTCCAGGTGTAGTAGGACAAGGAACCGTCGAGCGCGACGGCCTGCTGCGCGAGGGCAAAGTTCGGGCTCGCCGGGTTGCTCTCGTACACGCGATAGACGCGGCTCTTGGGCGAGACCACGGTGCCGTGCGCGCTAGCCGGAGAGGTACTGAGGAGGGCAAGCGCAGCGAGGAGGCGAGTGGAGTGCTTCATGGCCCAAATGCTAGCAGGGCTCCATCATCTCGCATGGTCGAGGCGTTTCGGTCATTCACGCGGCGTTCATCCCTGGACGCCGTCTGCGTGGTCGCCATTGGGGCCTGATCCCTGGTGCTGCGATCAAGCGCTGCACGGCGCCGGGAGCTTGGGTGTTGCCCATTCGTCCGTCAGTTAGACTGACTGGCGTGCACCGTCTCCCCACAGGTCCAGCGTTCACGAAACCCCTGCGCTCCCAGGTTGCCGCCAGCTCCCGCGCCAGGGGAAAGAAGTACTACGAGGAAGGGAGGGTGAGCCACCTTGAGATCCAGGGGCAAGAGGTGACGGCCGTGGTCCAGGGGTCCCACACTTACTACGTCGCCCTGGACTCAGCCGCCGAGGGCGAGGCTGGTAGCTGCGACTGTTCCGCCTTCAGCCATCACGGCCCATGCAAGCACATGTGGGCCGTCGCGCTGGCTGCCGACGAAGAGATGCGAGAGGCCGGGCTTCTGGAGGAGGCTCTTCCGGACCCCGACGCTGACCCCGACGCCAGTGCGGAGTGGCCGCCCAAGGGGAAGTCCCCCAAGCGGAAGTCCAATGAAGAGAGTCCCCGCGAGGAGGTGAAGCGCCTGCTGGGGCTACACGACCTCGAAGGGCACGGCGCGGAGGACGCGTCAGCAGATCTCCACACCGCGCGCCCCGCCGAGGAAACCTGGGAGACCCGAGTCTCGCGCTTCAAGAGCCATTATCAGCGGGAGAAACCCGGGGTCTGGGAGCAGGCGCTGCAGGACACGAAGCGCATCGAGTACGTCCTGGACATCGACGAATCGATGGTGCGAGGTTCGCCCTCGATCCGGGTCTTCCATCGCACGCGGAAGAAGAACGGGGGCTTTGGGACGAGGCGTGACCTGAAGCTGAATCACGACGGTGTGGCAGTGGCGCCGGATCCGGAGGATAAGCGCATCCTCGAGCTCCTCGGGCCCCACGCCGTCGGGCGAGATTCGGACGGCTACCGCTATACGCGCTACGGCCAACCGGCGACGAGCTTGGCCGCGATCGGCCTAGAAACGTCCGTCCCCCTCATGGAGCGCATGGCGGCGACGGGACGGCTTCTGCTCCTCAAGAGCGGGCACGAGTCCGATGGCGGCGTTGTCCGTTGGGACCATGGGGAGCCGTGGCGACTTCGGCTGCGACTCGAGCCCGGCAAAGTGGATCGCAGGCATGTGGTGACACTTACGGGTGATCTCGTCCGGGGCAGCGAGGCGATGCCCCTGGAGGAGCCCCATATCCTGTTCAGCTTCGGCGTTGGCACCGGCGTGATCATCTACGGCACCACGGTGGCGACTTTCGATCCGCGCGGAGCGATGAACTGGGTGGTTGAGCTTCGCGGGCACGGGCCTTTGGTTGTGCCCAAAGCCAAGGCCAAGCGGCTTGCGGAGAGCTTGGCGGAGACGGCCTACGGGGCGTGGGAGCCCGCGCCCGTGCCGGTGGGGCCGCCGAGGGTCTCCCTCGAAATCGGGGCCGAAGAGCTGCCCGATCACTACGACCTGCCCTGCACCCTCACGATGACCTACGGTGACGGTGTCCAGGTGGATCCCTTCGACATCGCGGGGCTGGTTCCCACTACCAGCGGCGAGGGGTGGCTCCGCCGCGATGTCGATTTCGAGGTCGCGGCGGTGAAGGCGCTTCACCACATGGGAGCGACCCCACCGGACGAAGCCCTCTATCCAATGGCCTCCGATTCGGGGAGTCTAGCTTCGGAGTTCGAGGGTCCTTGGCACGGGAGGATCCGTCCCTCGGAGGTCCCGAAGATCGTGGACGCGGCCCTCTCTGCCGGTTGGTCCGTGCGCGCGGAGGGCAACTCGTACCGCACCGCCGGTGGGTTCCGGGGGGCGGTCACCTCGGGAGTGGACTGGTTCGATTTGAACGCGGAGCTCGAGTTCGACGGCGAAGCGGCCTCGCTGCCCGCCATCCTGCGGGCCGCGCGCGAAGGGCGCTCCCACGTGGCGCTGGGCGACGGCTCCTTTGGGGTGCTTCCGCAAGACTGGCTAAAGAGCTGGGGCCTCCTCGAGCTGGCGGGGACGCCGGAGGGCGACGCGTTGCGCTTCGATGCCAACCAGGGGTGGATCCTCGATGCCCTGTTGGCGGGCCGCGGCGCCGTCACCGGCGACGAGGGCTTTGAGGGCTACCGCGCGCGGCTCGACGGCTTCTCAAAGGTCCAGCCCAGCATGGAGCCCCGTTCCTTCAAGGGAGAGCTGCGGCCGTACCAGCGCTTTGCGGTGGGCTGGTTCCGGTTCTTGCGTGAGCTGGGACTCGGAGGCTGCCTGGCCGACGACATGGGGCTCGGCAAGACGGTCCAGGTCCTGGCCTTGTTGGAGGAGCGGCGCCTGGGGTTGAAGGAGATCGCAGGAGGGCACCGTCCGACCCTGGTGGTGGCGCCCAGCTCGCTCGTTTTCAACTGGCTCGCGGAGGCGGCGCGTTTTGCTCCGAAGCTCCGGGCCCTCGACTACACCGGCGCTGACCGTGCGGGCCGTGCCGGCGATTTGACCGGCCACGACCTGGTTGTGACCACCTACGGCACGCTCCGGCGGGACGCGGTTAAGCTCGCCAAAGTCGAGTTTGATTACGTCGTGCTCGATGAGGCCACTGCGATCAAGAACGCGTCAAGCCAGGCGGCGAAGGCGGCGCGAGTCCTCCGAGCACGCCATCGCTTGGCCTTGTCGGGCACGCCGATCGAGAATCACCTGGGCGAACTCTGGTCGCTGCTGGAGTTCTTGAATCCGGGGATGCTCGGGAGTTCGACGGCGTTCAAGCGCTTTTCGAGGGCGGGGCGAAGTGCCGAGGATCTGGCCGCCCTCTCCAGGGCGCTCGCGCCGTTTTTCCTACGGCGGACCAAGAAGGAGGTGCTCACGGACCTGCCGGAGAAGACCGAGCAGATCATCATGTGCGAGATGAGCGGGGCCGAGCGCAAGCGCTACGACGAGGTGCGCCAGCACTTCCGCGCCCAGCTCCTCGGGGGTGGCGGAGCGGCGGATCAGGCCGTGGGCACCGATCGGATTCAGGTGCTCGAAGCGCTGCTGCGCCTGCGCCAGTGCGCCTGCCATCCCGCGCTCTTGGACGAGTCGTTGGGCGCCGAGCCATCGGCCAAGCTCGACGAGCTCCTGCCGCGTCTGGAGGAGCTCGTAGCCGAGGGCCACAAGGTGCTCGTTTTCTCCCAGTTCACTTCGTTCCTCAAGGTGCTTCGCGCTCGGCTCGACACCCTTGGCATCGAGCACGAGTACCTCGACGGGAGCACGCGCAAGCGCAAGGAGAAGGTCGAGCGCTTCCAGGGGAGCGACGAATGCAGGCTGTTCCTCATCAGCATCAAGGCCGGCGGGCACGGCCTGAACCTCACGGCCGCGGACTACGTCTTCATCCTCGATCCCTGGTGGAACCCGGCCGTGGAGGCGCAGGCGGTGGACCGTGCCCATCGCATGGGCCAGCAAAGGCCTGTCTTCGCTTACCGCCTGGTCGCCCGGGACACCGTGGAGGAAAAGGTCCTCGAGCTGCAGGCCAAGAAACGAGAGCTCGCCGAAGCCATCATCGGGGAAGGCGCGGGCGTGCTCCAGGACCTCACGCGCGGCGACCTGGAACTCTTGCTCTCGTAACCCGGTCGGGTTCCTAGCGGCAGCGGCCCCAAAGGACGCTGATGGTCCCCGACGAGGGCGAGAAGGTGATCAGGTCCTGGACGCCGTCGCCGTCGAAGTCCTCCGAGCGTACGTCCATCGGCGCCAGGGACACGGCGTGGGGGACCGCCGAGAGGACGCCCGCTGTCTCGCTGATGACGGAGACCGTCGCGGCCGCCGACGCGGAGACAAGGAGTTCATCGACGCCGTCCCCAACAATGTCCACCGCCCTGACGGATTGGGGATTGGCGCCAGAGAGAATGGACTGCACCGAGGCGTAGTCCGCGAGCGGGTTCCTCGCGTAGATCCGCACTTCGGATACGTTGGCACGGGGGGCGACGACAATCTCTGGTTCCGTGGGAGATCCAAGCATCTCCGCAATGGCGATGTCTGCGGGGGAGTCTTCCCAGATGAGCCAATCGCGGCCAGAGAACCCAAGCGCGCCGTTCCCGTAGTGGGCGAAGATCGCATGCGCACCGCTGATGACATCTCTGATCCCATCTCCATCTAGGTCGCCGGTGGTGACGGCGGTGACGGAACCGATGAAGATGTCTGACATCACCATCGAAAAGCCAAAGCTCCCCGTGTTCTGGAAGACAGAGAGAACACCGACGCCAAACTCCTCGGAGCCGACGATCAATTCCGGCAGGCCGTCCGCATCCAGGTCATCGGACACGAAGTCCTGGGCCCAGCCAGTGGTCGGAAGGGTTCCTACTTGCACGAACGTCCCGGCGTCGTTCCGAAGAAACACAATCTCGGGCCCGATCCCGGGGACACGGCGCACGGCAAGGTCGGCATCTCCGTCCCCGTCAAAGTCGTCGCTGATGACGCCGGCGAGGTTGGTGCTGCTGTAGACCGATTCGATCCTTGGGGGCAGAACGCGCTGCCCGTCGGAGTGGGCAACAAACACCGTTTCCGTGTCGGTCCAGGCGATGTCCTGCGCGCCATCGGAGTCGAAGTCGCCCGCCGCGGTCTTCACGCCCCGGCGTCCTGTGCCCTGATCAGACGTGATCGTGGCGTCGAAGTTCCGGAAGTCCTGCACGAGAGGACCCTCGTCGTTGCCCATGGAGACGAACCACTCGCGGCTCGTGGGGAAACCCCGGAACTCCAATAGGTCGTCGATCTGATCGCCGTCCAAGTCCGCCACCGCACCGAAGGCCTGGGCGAAGAGGTAGTTCGATCGGGGGATCGGCGCGCCAGGGGTGAACGCGCCCGTTCCGCCCCCGGCGAAGAAAGTCATGCTCTGCCCATCGAGGGAGCGAGCGACAAAATCTCCGTTCCCGTCGCCGTTGAAGTCGCCGGCCGCCACTTCGGTGTACCCGGTGGTCTGAAAGCCAGGAGAGAAGGTGCCGGAACCTGTGTTCAAGTAGACGCGAAGGGTGCCCTGGGAGCTCCAGTGGCCCCCGTGGACCAGGTCCGGCGCGCCGTCGCCGTTGAAGTCGCCCACGGCGACCTCCGTGGCGTCCGCTTGGGTCAGAATCGTGGGCGGGGTGGGCGACGGCGCACTCGCGGGATTCATGAGGACCGAGAGGGATGGGGCGAATCGGGAGCCAACCAGCACCAGATCCTGCTCTCCGTTGGCATCCAAGTCCACGGCTTCGGCCTCACCGACCCGAAGTCCCACGCTGAACAACTCCGAGGCCATGGGCAGACCCGCGCTGTCGAAGTAGAACCAAGCGCAGAAGGGGTTGCCCTTGCCCACCACAAAGGCGTCGATCGTGCCGTCGCCGTTGAAGTCTCCGGTGACCACACGGCCCGGGTTGCGGAGGACCGGGTCTGCGAAGGAGGCTACCCTCAAGAAAGTCCCTTCTCCGTTGCCGTGGTAGACCTGGATGCCGGCGAGCGAGGCGGGCACGGAATCGTCGCTCACAATGATGTCCAAATGCCCGTCCCCGTTGAGGTCCACGGCGGCGCACCCGTCGGCGTTCCCCCCGCCGCCTGGGATCCCCACGGTCTGTCCCTTCCGGAAGCCAACGGACGGCTCACGCAGGTACACGACAGCGTTCAGCCCGCGATGGACGAACGCATCGAGATCACCGTCCTCGTCGAAATCGCCCAGCGCGACCGCGCCCGTCCCGAAGCTGGGGATGAACTGCGTGCCGTACTCCACGGCGGCGCAGGCCAGGTCTACGCGGTAGCCCGAGCTGAAGTTCGACACCGCGGCTCCCCCGACAACATCCCGATACCAGAGCTGAAAGTGCAGCGCCGTAAGGGGCTGCGCCGCGAAGGGCAGACTGGCACCCGGTACGTTCTCCAGATCGAAGCTGCGCTGAAAGGTTCCCTGGGCCGACGTGGATTGAATCCCAGCTGTCTCTTATACACATCTCCGAGCCCACGAGACTAGGCATGAT
>CAJXRJ010000364.1 GCA_913058555.1 uncultured bacterium | reverse complement strand
CATATCGTCGGCAGCGTCAGATGTGTATAAGAGACAGGCATGAACCCGTTCATGGAGATCGCCAAGCTGCGCGCCGCACGCCAGATCTGGGCGGAGGCCGTCGGCAAATTCGGTCCCAAGAACAAGAAGTCCCTCGCCCTGCGCACACACTGCCAGACGTCGGGCTGGTCCCTCACGGCCCAGGACGTCTACAACAACGTCGCGCGCACCGCGGTGGAAGCTCTGGCGGCCACCACTGGCGGAACCCAGAGCCTGCACACCAACTCCCTCGACGAGGCCCTGGCTCTGCCCACGGACTTCTCGGCCCGCATCGCCCGCAACACGCAGATCGTGTTGCAAAAGGAAAGCGGCATCACGCGCACCGTCGATCCGTGGGGCGGCTCCCACTACATCGAGTCCCTCACCCGCGACATCAAGGCAAGGGCCGAGGCGCACATGGCCGAGGTCAAGGAGCTTGGCGGCATGACGCGGGCGATCGAAGAAGGCCTGCCGAAGCTTCGCATTGAAGAGGCAGCCGCACGGGCCCAGGCCCGCATCGACTCGGGCAAGCAACCGATCATCGGCGTGAACTGCTTCCAAACGGGCGAGCCCGAGGACATCCCCGTCCTGAGCATCGGTGGCGACGAAGTGCGCCTGGCCCAGCTCGCCCGGCTCAAGAAGCTGAAGGACAACCGGGACGATGGCCGCGTGCAGGCCGCCCTCGGGCGCCTTCGGGAAGCCGCCCAGCTCGTGCAAGACGGCCAAGAACGCAGCGAAGATCAGAACCTCCTTGCCCTCTCCATCGACGCCGCGCGCAGCCGCGCTACGGTGGGCGAGATCTCCCAGGCCATGGAGGACGCCTTCGGGCGGCACCAGGCCACCATCCGAGCGGTATCCGGGGTCTATCGAGCCGAAATGGAAGAGTCATCCAACGACGTGAGCGCGGCCCGGGCCGCGTCGGACAAGTTCCTTGAGTCGGACGGAAGAAGGCCCCGGCTGCTGGTGGCCAAGATGGGCCAAGACGGCCACGATCGCGGCCAGAAAGTCATCGCCAGCGCCTTTGCCGACCTCGGCTGGGACGTCGACATCGGGTCGCTCTTCCAAACGCCGGAGGAGACCGCGCGCCAGGCCGTCGAGAACGACGTGCACGTTATCGGCGCGTCGTCCCTGGCGGCGGGCCACCTCACGCTCGTGCCCGCCCTCCGCGACGAACTCGCGAAGCTGGGTCGCCCTGACATCCTCGTGGTCGTGGGCGGCGTCGTCCCTCCACAGGACGTTCCAAAGCTCCTCGACATGGGAGCCACCGCCGTCTTCGGACCCGGCACTGTCATCACGAAAGCGGCGATGGAGCTCATCGACCATTTGTCGAAACGCTCTCCGGAGTGAACCGGGAAGAAAGTAACCGCGCGCTCTTGGTGGGGTAAGAGGCGCGCACACCGGGGGCCCGGACCGACCACGCAACAACGTGGACGGCCCGGGCTCTTTCCGTACGCGGTGAGTGCGGTTCCGCCCACGGGCAGCTCGTGATCGTGGCCGTGCCGCCCCACGGCCACACTGGAGGATCGGCATGGCCATTGCATCGAAGGCAGCGTCAAAGTGCGGCACCGCTCTCCGCGGAACCGCCTGGCCGCCGCGCTTCCAATGGAAAGAATCCACGCTCCCCGCACCTTTTCCCGTTCCGCACTGGCCCTGATTTTCGGTGCGCTTCTCCCATGGCTCGCGCCCGGCTGCAACCCCGTGGAGACGCCGACCATCACGATCGGATTCCAGGAACCCGTCGACTCCGGTGGCACGAGCTTCTACTTCGCAGACCCCCATTCCGGCGGGGCCGCAGCCTCGATCCACCTGAGTGAAGTGAGCTTCGGCCGGCTCGTGGAGATCTTCGGACGCGGCGCGGACGGCGAACGCATCCCCATGGCGAGCGAAGTGGTCATCCGCCAGAACCTCGGTACCGAGGCCGGACGCTATACGCTCGGCTCGAACTCGATCACAGGGCAGGACTTCCTCGTGATCGAGCGCCGGGTGGACACAGAACCCGGAAGGGCCGAGTTCTTGGCCCTCGCCCAGGGCGCCGTCACCGGCCTCGACACGGTGCGGGTCCGCGGACGGGATGGCACGTTGTTCTCGATGGTCCCGAGGAACGCCGCCCTCGTCCTGACATTTGATGACTTGCTGGATCCTGCGTCCGTCAACGCGCGCACGGTGCAGCTTTGGACGGGGGATCCGCCCACCACCCCCATGGAGGCGCGCGTCTTCACGTCGCGCTTCTTCGGCGGCGAGGCAAGCGGTGGCCGGTTCTTCCCCACGCGCGTGATCGTGGACCTCACCGTTTCGGAGTTCGAGCGCGCCATCGGCGACGGGACGCTTCCGGTCAACGCCACCGGCGCCCCCCCGAGCCTCGCACCGGGCCTGGCCAACGCGGAGCTACGCTTTGCATCCGAACTGGTGCCATCCATTGGTATGACGGCTGTCCTGCGCAATCTGGCGGGCAACGGCAACGATACGGCGAACAACGGTCCAGTGGATTTCACGGCCCCAGGCCGACCGGTCACCCGGTCCTTTCGAACCGGTGGAAGGCCCGGCCTCGTGCAGGACCCCTTCAACGGATTTCTCAAGGACGAGATCGCGCCCTCGCTTGTGTCGGGCGTCGCGGTGGAACTCGTTGGCGCCCCGAGCCAGGTACCGAGCGTGGGATTTGGCGGTCCGGAGTTCATCCTCCCCCTCGTCCGCTTTCACCGCGCCGGCTGCGCTTACCAGCCGCGCATCGGCGACGTCCTCTCCCAGTCGGGCGTTGTGGCTGAGGTCACCCAGCCCGGCGCCCCACTCCTGTCGGGCGAAGTCTCTGGCATGGAAGTGCGGGTGCTCGCCTACCCCTCCCAATGGAGCGACGCCACCGTCTGGACCCAAAGCGCCATGGGTACGGCCACCTTGGAGACGCTCTTCGACCCGGGGCTCGACGGGGACCGCATTCAGTGCTTTGCGTTCGCCACACCGGGTTCGCCCCCGAGCAGCGCCCTGCCCACCGCGGGCATCTCCCCCTCTGCCCTGCTCTCCTTGCGCTTCAGCGAGCCGATGGACACGGCATCCCTCAGCGCCTTCGACTCGATCACCCTGACGCGAGTGCCGGTGGAGGGCGGCACGGTTCCCGGCAGCTCTGACTTCGTCGTGGGATCCCTCAGCGCGGCGATCGACCGGCGCGAAGTCACGTTTGTCCCCGACCAACCCCTCGGCCACACGCGCGGCACCGCGGAAACGTACTACCTGGGGGCCAGCGGCGTCGATGAGCTCTTCCGGCCAACCGATCTCGCAGGCAACCCGCTCATCGAGGTTCCGCCGATCGCAGTCTCCCTCGATGCCAACGCAGCCGACGCGAGGACGGGTGGCCGCGTGCACCGATTCTCGTCCATCGACGAAGCTGCGCCCGTGGGGCCCGACTTCGGGAACCAAGTCCTCCTGGACGTGCCGCGCCAGCGCCTCAGGCCGCGCCCGCTGGTGCACAGCCAGGTGGTCCTCGACAACAGCCAGCCCATGATGCAGCGCATGCGCCACCGCCCCGGCGGCGCAGGCCTCATCACGCCGCATTCCCCATACGGCTCCCGCATGCAAACCATCTGGCGCTACGTGGACTGCGGCTTCGCGATCTCCGACGAACAGGACCAGAACATCGACGTCGAAGGACTCCAATGGTCGCCGAGCGAAGGCTCGGTCTCCTTCGACTCATTCCAAGCGTTCGAGATCGCCCTGGCCCATTCCAAATGGGCGCCGGACGAGGCCACCACCCCAGGCGGCGCGCTGCCGGCATTCCCCTTCTCCGGGCTGAAGCCAGCCTTCGATGGCAACGTCCTTCAAAGCTCCGGAGGAACGGGCGCAGGCCGCAGGGTAGTGCACGACCGTTCGCGCGGCTATGTCGTCTCACCGGGCAACGTCGGCTTGACCTCGACCGGGCTCCCACTCATCCCGTTCCCGATGAACGTTGGCGTGGACTTTGACGACAAGCGGTACTTCACATGGCGCGACGGCGACGACCGAGGCCGCGCGGTGGTGTCGAACGGTGGTGCGCCAGTGGAGCCCACGGCCTATGCGGGCGTCCTTGGCCAACTGCCCCCTGCCATACCCTATTACCGCCCGGGCGAAGCCCAGACGATCGGTCTGCCGCTTCTCATGGAGTTCAGGACCTTCCCGGACAGCGGCGCGATCGGGTCGAACGCATGGGACTTCAACATCGTATTGAACGCGTCGGCACGGCCGTTCTTCCGCGTGTTCTCAACGGGCGGCACGAACCAGTCAGGCACGATCGTCACGGTCAATCCCGACGCCTCGCCCACGGGGTCGGGCGGCTTCGATCCAACCAGTATGCCACCGGGCGCCCCCACCCCTGGCCAGGACAACGTCGTGCACCTCGGGGCGATCGACTACGTCACCCGGGTCAGCCACTCAAACTCCGTGTGGTTCGAATCGGACCTCGCCGGGTCGACCGATCCGCAGCAACGCAGCTACCGCGAACCGATCCTCGAGCCACGGCCCGAAGATCAACCGTCGGGCACCGAGGTCATCGTGAGATTCCGCGGCGCGACGCAGATCAGGTACTGGAGTGACGAACACGGGTTCCCCAGTCCTACCGGCGATCCGAACGTCGTGGACAACGACGGCGACTTCCCCGGTATCGACGAAACGCCAGGGATCCCCGACTTCATGGCCGACGCGTCGCTCCTCGACATCTACGGCGACTACTACAACGATCGCGAGGGCTTCGTCAATCACGACGCGGCCGGCCAAAACCCCGGGATTCAGTTCCTCGGCTCGAGCGACGAGTGGCGAAACGACGCCGCGAGCATCGATGGCGCCCGCTATTACCAGGTAAGACTATCCTTCATCGGGAACGCCGAAACGGGCTTCGCGCCCGATGTTGCCGCCCTGGCGATCACCTGGAGCGGGGAGTGACAAGACGTCCCAGGGATATGTCCGAGTCTTGGCCGCCGTTCATGAATTACGCCTTAGCCATGTCAACCAGAAATGCTCCGTAGATGGCGGGCGATGTCCTATGTTGTGGAACGCCTAAGGCAGTGTTGTTCGGTGTAACTTGGCAGGCACATCGATCGACCAGGCGATATCTGGGAGGTCACCACTGGCGAGCTGGTGATCTCCCTTTCCATTACCCTCAAATGGACGCCGGTGGCTACTTCCCAGCCACGAGGAACAGGTACCCGCGCGGGTCGCCTTCCTCCCCCGACATCCCATCCTTCGAGAAGGATGAGACGAGGACGTTGAATCGCAGCTTGGAGGCTTCATCCAGCTCGATCAGATCCGGAGGACCGTCGCCTTCGATCCATATCTCGCCGGCCGCGTCTGTGTTGCCGATGGCTTTTCCGTCAAGGACGATGCCGACCCCCTCGACGGGTCCCTCAGCGGCACTGAGGACCAAGACGCGGTTGCTCCATCCCGGTTTCAGCTCCACTTTCAGGTCGGTCGAGTGGACGCCGCTCTCGAAAGGCACCTTGACCATTTCGTAGCCGTCCAGGTGCACGATGAAGTACGTGGCGTGCGTGGCTGGCGGGCTGAACTCGGCGAGCCCCTCCTTGGAGACCTCGACGCGCTCGGCCTTGATGCCGTCGAAGTGCGAGACCGTCGTCGGCCGCAGAGGCTCCCCCGTCTTGGCGTGGACAAACGATAAGCGAACATTCGCCCTCTCGGCGATGCGAATGTGCATCACGGGGGCCGCGCCGCCACGCTTCACGGGCACGAGCATGGGATCGGCGACGAAGCCCGGGGGCGTCATCATGGCGAAGGACCAGTCCCCTGCGGGAAGGGAGTCCATACGCGCCTCGAACTGCCCTGAGGAGAGACCACCCACGCGCTCGACCTTGCACTCGAAATGTTTGTTGCTGCCGTCGAGACGCAGGAACTGGGCGGGCCATTCGCTCACGTCCACATTCGGCGCCGCCGAGGCGTCCACGATCACGCGCGGCCGCCAGACGCCGGCCGCGGGGAGGCGTACCGTGATGTCTTCTTTGGTGAGTCCGCGGAGCTCGACTTCCCCTTCCTCCTTCTGCGTGCCGCGGGTCAAGCTCCACCGATAGAGCCCCGGCTCGAGGAACTGCAATCGACCGGTCATCGACCCCGCTTGCGCCGCAAGGTCCACCGAGACTGGACGGTCCAGCAGGTCCGACGCCACTTCGACGGTGCAGAAGTCGGGGAGCGGCGCGCCCACCGTGTCGAGGGTGAACTCGAGGGCGCCACGGGGCTCCATGGCTACGGAAACCAAGGCGGGCTCGATTCCCATCCTGCGCTGCACCTCGCCCGTTCCCACGAGCAGACCGTCGGTGGACTCGAACTCGAGGCGCCAGCGCCCTGCGTCACCGGGGTCGCCGAAGGGCCGGCCAAACCGGATCCAGTCACGTTGCGACGGGCGGTAGGCGGTTACCTCAGGGTCGTTCACGCGAATGCCCGGCCCGTAGGCGAACACGCGAAACCTAGATGCGTTCAGGGCGCTCGAAGGGACGCCCACGGGCTGCAGCGTAAAGGTGGGCCCCACTTCGATATGAACCCGGCCGTCCGCAGGGATCTCAAAGTCATCGGTGGTGATCTTTTGGGCGTTCGCCAACCCATCCACCACGGAGATCGTCAGCCCCTCGGCCGGCACCGCGGATTGGAAGCGGCCTAGGGCGTCCGATGAAACGAACTCCGTTTGGCGGCGCTTGCCGTCCTTGAGGTACCCGAAGCGAACGGCGAGCTCGGGGATTGGCTCGGAGGTATGCGCGTCGACGAAGGTTCCTTCGAGGGTGGTGCCGGACCCAAACTTCGATGCGGCTTGGTCCTCCGACAACCCGGTGGCGCTTCCCGCCGCCGCCGTGCGCGGCGACGTCGATGGCAGAGGAAGGCCGCCGTGGACTCCGTCGAGCTTCGAGGGGTCATCCGACGTAGCAGCAGCCACGGAGGGCCCAGGGACAGGGGTGAAGTCCGTATCAGGGGCGGCGAGGGCGCGCCAGGCGCCGATAGCGGCCACGAGCGATGCGGCGATGATGAAAGCGGATTTGAGACTCATGACAAGGCCCAGCGCTGCGGCTGGTGCGAGGGCAAAGGCGCCCTTGGGCGCCGCGTTGGGAAGGAGCCCTTGCGCGCTGCTTTCGCCGACTCCGGCCTCCACAGGGGAGGCGCCGGGATAGGGGAAAGGCAGCGCCCAGGGCGCGAGCACCGCGCACCACGCGTCACGACCATCGAATCGGCCATCGAGCTTCGCCCGCAGTCGCTCCATCCCCCTTGCGAGGCTGGAGCGAACGGAAGATGGCTGGAGACCGTCGCGCTCCGCGATTTCGGAGACCCCGAGGCCTTCGAGATAACGGAGCCCGATGACCCGGGCCTGGGCCTTCGGCAATTGGCCAACCTCTTCGAGCACCGCCCGCATGAGGTCCATGCGTTCGGTGACTTCACTGGCCCCGGGCGCCTCTTGGGCACCCTCAACGCCGATGGCAGCCTCGTGATCCCGCCGCCGGACGGCTTGGCGCCGCCCTTTGAAGGCGAGATTCCGGACCGTCCCTTTCAGGTAGCCCCGGAGGTCGCGGACCTTCTGGGTGGACGCTGCCAGGG
>CAJXRJ010000363.1 GCA_913058555.1 uncultured bacterium | reverse complement strand
CCGTCGTAGTACGCATCCATCGCGAACTCGGCCCCCTCCACGCACTGTTCTAGGAGGAAGCTAGAAGTGTTCAGGACCTCGCCCGGGAAGAGCCCGGCGGCCCGGGCCAGGTCCGCCCGAATATCGGCGAGCGCGGCGGGCCAATGCGCTGCGGATTCGACTCGCTGTACGCCCAGGCTCAGGAAACCGACGGTCGGCTTGATGACGAAGGGGGCCGGGAAGCTCTCTGGATCGAACGCGTCGAGGTCCGCGAGCTGAATCTCCCGGAATTGGAAGTCTGGGTAGAGGTGTTCCGTGGCGGCACGGAAGCGGGCCTTGTTCTTGAACTGGTCGATCCGGCGGGGATGAACCGTCGAGCTCAGATGCGCGGCGACCCACCCGATGGAGCTCTCCGAGACCATGTAGAGGCGCGCGTCCGGCGTGGCGAGGACGTGGTCCCGCGCTGCCTCCTCGCTGACGGAAGAAGGGAAGCTCTCCGCCTGGAACGCCCGGGCTGCTTCGGTGAGGATCACGGGCAGCTCATACCGGCGGATCGTGTCCTTGAGGAAGTCGGAGACGTAGGGCTGGTCGAGGAGAATCAAAAGGAAGTGGGTGAGAGAAAGCGCAGAGTGTCGTGCCGGGAATCCCCCAGGTCAAACGGCCCGGAACGTTCCTGCCGCAACACGTATGCACTTATACGAAGCGCTTCGCCAGTCCCGAACGATGAGGCGAGCGGCATCAACCCTGAATCGCCTCCGCCAACGACTCCTGACGGCTGGCGTCGGCGCCGAAACGAGTCAGGAGCACGTGGTCCGCCACGGCAACGTGGTGCCGAGGACTCCCCCCCCATGGTCGCCTGGTGACATGCGGACATAGCCCCCGTGGCATCCCGGAACGGAACAGGCGTTCGCAAAAAGTGGGTCCCCATGGGAACATCCCCGGCGAGGTGGCTCAGTGGCCCATGGCGCGTGGTCGGCGCCGGCTTAGCGTGGAGTCCGCTCTCCACGACGACCTATCATGAGAGGACCCATCATGATTCGACTCCTGCGCTCCGCTGTATGTGCCGCCTCCGTGCTGGCCGCTTCACCGGCCTACACCCAGTGCGAACTGGCTGGCTTCCTCCCTGACCAGGGTGGCACGTTTGGGTGGCGGAACGGTCTCGCCCTCGACGGGGATACCCTCGTCGTCGGTGCGGCCGAACTCGGAGGGGAAGGACGTGCCTACGTCTACGGTCGGGCCGGCGGCGCCTGGACGCTAGAAGCGATCCTCTTCTCACCGGATATGCCGGTCTGGCAGACCTTCGGGATGTCGGTCGACATCGACGGGGACACGATCGTGCTCGGCGATGCCGGCGCAGACGGATCCGCGCCGGACATTGGGCAGGCGCACGTCTTCGAGCGCACGACCACGGGCTGGAGCCACGTCGCGCGCCTCGAGGGATCGGGTTCTGTCCTCTACCAGGCTTTCGGAAGGGACGTTGCGATCGAGGGTGACCTCATCGCGATCGGTGCTCCTGCTGGCGCCGCAGGGCCCCCAGCGGAATCCGTCTACATCTTCGAGCGCACCGCAGGTGGATGGACCGAATCCGCGAGGCTTGAGTCGGTGTCCGAGTACGACCTGCTGGGGACATCGCTAGACGTGGACGGGGGGCGCATCTTTGCCGGAATCTCCACCTTCGACTTGGCGGCTGGCGTTCACGTCTGGGAGCCCACGGCCGTTGGCTGGAATCTCTCTGCCGTCATCACGCGTCCGGCTGACGGGTCGACACGTTTTGGATACGCCGTCGACGCTGATGGGGACACCCTCGTCGTCACATCTGACACCGACGGCCCGGCCGGGCCTGGCGGAAGGGCGTTCGTGTTCCGGGAGGTTGCCGGCGCCTGGTCCTTGGAAGCCGTCCTCCACGCAGAAAACCCCGCTGCGGGAGACTTTTTCGGGTCGAGCGTCACTCTGGATGGCGACCTGCTCGCCATCGGTGCCCTGCGGTCGAACGAGGCAGCGCCATATGGAGGCGCGGTGGAGCTGTTTGAGCGCCGGGGAGGAGTATGGACACGGGTCCGGATCCTCGCACCGACGGACCTCGCTGCCGACGACCTCTTCGGGAGCGCTGGGGCCATGGACGACGGCCGGATCGCGGTTGCCGCGCACGGTAGCGATGCCCATGCTCCGCTGGCAGGCGCGGCCGCGCTGTACGACCTTGCTGCCGGCAGGGCCGAATCCACCTGCTGGAGCGCCGCCAACTCGAGCGGCACGCCAGCGCGACTGCGCGTACGCGGCGACCTGTCCGTCGGGGGGCTGGATACACAAGTCGCTGCGGAGGGCTGCCCGCCGAGCACCTTCGGGCTGTTCTTCTACGGCCTCGAGCCAGCAAGCCTCCCCCTGGGTGACGGCATTCTATGCATCAGCCCGTTCAGCCCCGGCCTCGTGCGGCTCGGGACGCCTCTCGCCACCGACGCTGGCGGCCACGTGGCGGCCAACATCGACTTCTCGTCCCTCACCGGCGTGGCTGCGATCGCTCCCTACGACGAGCGCATATTCCAATTCTGGTTTCGCGATGTCTCTGCGGGGGGAAGCGGATCGAACCTGACGGACGCCGTGAAAGTGTCGTTCTGCCCCTGATGTCGCCGCAGCCGCTGACGGTCGGCATGTCGATCCAGTCGACCGCGTGGAGATGGAGAGCCGTTCGCCCAGCGGCCATGGAAGTACGGCACCAGGACCGATCCTTCGTCCAATGGAGCGGACCCGGTCCGGCCTCGAGGCGGGGCGGCTGAAGGCGAGCGATCGGGCCTGAATCGGTATCTCGGGGGTCTCTCCTTGTGGCGCCTCGATCCGCTTCCTCGAATCGGCCTCTGGCGCTCCAGCCGTCGTCTTCGACCGCATTGCTGGCAGCTGGGTCCAGACGCAGTCGATCGTTACCCCCACCGCCATCTCGACCGGTCTTTCGCAAGCCGCGCTGGACGGCGAGACATTGATCCTCGGCGTTCCAAACGCCAGCTAGATGGGAGCCGCTCTCGTCCACCGTCGCGCTGCAGGAACGTACGCGCTAACCGACGTGCCGTGGTCCCCGTTCGGTGAGTTGTACGAAGTACCGTACGAAGTACCGAGCCAGGATCATTCTTTCACTTTAGATCCTAGCTATCGAATCGCGGTCACATGGGCCGCCAACCCAATCACCCCACGCTTTCCGAAAGCGAAAAATCGCTCCTGGCTCGGTACTTTGGCTAGACCCTCCGGTCAGTTAGCGCAGGGTGACCGCCACCGCGGTGGTAAAGTTGCTCGTCGCGGCTCCGCCCACCACGTCTCGGTGCCAGCTTTGGAATGTCCACGTCTCGCCGGCCGTCGCGGGGACAAAACCACTTTGCTGGGGTATAGCGTCGAGATCCGGTTTGAAGAGGATCACCCCCACTCCCGGTGCAGTGGCACTGGACCCGACGGCCTTTATCTGATTGTTGAACCGTCCGACGTTTCCACCCAGGCAGACGAATCCTTGGGAGTTCGCTACGGCCGTTGGCGCGGTTGTTGTCTTCGATCCCACGAGCATGCCGAACTGACCGATCGGGAGGTTCGTCCCGCGAATCGTCAGGTCGTTAGCGTAAGCGTGGTCGAACCCCTCGGCCGTTAGTTCTCCCTGGACCCCGGTCGAGTTGGGTGTCGCCACAGAACAAAGCGTCTGGCCAAGTTGACTCTTCTGGATGACCTCAACGTTGTTGAGTCTGCACACGAGGCCCTGGTTGTTCCCGCCGGGATTGGCCACGTAGAGATTGGAGAGCGGCAGGCTCTGCACGTAGTTCCCCGTCAGCAACCTGATGTCGTTGGTCGAGAACATGGCGGCGGTGAGGTCGAAGAGGGAAAGCGTCACGGAACCATCATTGAGCGTCGCGAAGACCATCGTCAGTGCGTCGTACGGTGCGAGACCACTGACCATGAAGTCGTTCCCAACGGAGAGGAAGGCCCCATCGAGATAGATGGCGTTGGTCTGAGACACGCTGCCCATCTGAAGGTAGAACGTCTCGTGGTCGATCAGAGAATGACGCGCCCCAATCGGCGGCACGGTAGCGGACTCAGCGCTCGCACCACCTACGAAGGTGACCGCCTCCCCGATCTGAACATTGGAGAAGATTCCTGAGGTGATGCCATTGCCTCGTTTGTGGTCGACGGTGGCGTTCACGATGACGAGGACATCGGAGGCGGAAGCAAACGTTGCGAGCGATGCAAGGCCAATGACGAGAGCAACGGCCCGGTGAGTCAATCTAAAGCGTCTCATGTGTAGGTTGGTCTACGGATGATGCGAGGGTTCTCCTGGTATCGGAGCATAGGCGGTGGATTTCGGGGAGTGAGGGAGCCACCGATATCTTGGCGATACGGATCCGGCCGTGCATCAGCCGGAAGGAGAGCGGTCGCGACCGCCCCATCGCCTGGCCGCATCTTGGTGATGGATGCGGGCCATGTATGTGCTTCACGCCGCGATAGCAGCCAGAAGCCCAGCCAAGTGACGGTCCCGAGGAGCAGACAGGTCCCCCGGAGCATGCTGGTAGCTGACACCTGCCCGACGCGTGATCCAAGCAGGGGAGCCACTGCGACGGCTAAGGAACAAGCGATGCCGAGGGCAGCCATGTTGGCGCCACGGCTCGCACAGTCAGCACGCCCGACGACCCAGTTTGTAATGATCGCGCCGAAGTACGGAGCCAAAGTACAGAAGTACAGAGCCAGGATCGTTCTTTCGCATTTGATCCCGGCGGTCGAGTCGCGATCACTAGGGGCGCCAACCCGATCATCCCAGGCTGTCCAAAAGCGAAAAGACGATCCTGGCTCCGTACCTTGTGTGCGGTAACCGCACCCCTCGCCGTAGGGGCATCGGAAGAGGCAGAGCTGGGCCCACGCGACCCGGGTTGGGCGCACCCATATCACCTGGTACGGGACTTGCTCCCCTCCCCCACTTCCCGAACGATTCTCGCCCAAGGACCGCCCCATGACCCGCCGACGACTCGCCCGCGTGACGCTCTTTGCGATTCCACTATTGACCGTTTCCTGGGAGCTCGCCGCCGCCCAGGTGCAACTTCAGGCGAGCCGCGTGACGACGCCGACTGCGGCTTCCCCCAACGCTATCTCCCCCGCTCAGCTGACACGCACGGTGGCGGGCCCATCTGGCGCGGTGACCGTGAAGGCGATTGCGTCGGGGCAGGCTCACTCCTCTCAGTCGGTGGGGTCCAATCGATCTGCGCCCCAGGGTCTAGGCACGTTCATTCCCTTGGGCGTAGGTGTGGAGGGGGACCAGCCCGAGGACGTCGTGCTCGCCCTCAACGGCACAGTGGCGGTGGTAGCGCTGAGGGACACCGATTCACTTGAGTTCTACGACGTGGGGACCGGAGCTCGTCTCGGGGACGTGGCACTACCCGACGCGCCGATCGACCTGGACGTGACCCCCGACGGGACCCAGGTTTTCGCCGCCTGTTACGGGGCTGATCAAATCGCCGTCGTGGACGTGGCTTCGCGGGCGGTGCTGCGCTCCCTTGCCGTTGCAAATCAGCCCCACCAGATGGCCATCCTTTCGGATGGCGTGCGCGTGCTGGTGGGATGCAACGCGACCGCCGGTGGCGGCCTTCTGCAGTTACTCCACAGCCAGACCGGCCAGGTGCTTGCCCAGTCGGCATCCCCGTCCCAGCGCCGAGTGTCGGAGACGATCAGTCCTTGGGTGGGGATCCGCCGTCCGATCTTCCCGACCTTCGCCGTCTCACCCGACGACCTGACGCTGGTGATTCCGTCGTTCGACACGGGCGCAGTCTTCCTCTATGACGTCCCCACGCTCACACAACGTGCCGCCGTGACCGGGCTGCCGATTCGACCATTCAAGGCCGTCATGTCTCCGACGGGTACCTTCGCGGCCATTAGCGCCTTCTCCTTCTCCGGGGCGCCGAATCGAATTCTCCTGATCGACACGGCCAGCGGCGTCACCACCGAGGCCGCCGTTGGGATCGAGATGTTCCTGTCGGACATCGCGATCACGCCCAACGGGCAAGACCTCTTGGTGGGCACCCCTGACGGCCTCGTGAAGGTGAATGTGGCCAGCGGCCAAATCGTCGATACGGAACCCGCAGTCGGCGGAATCGTCGGTGACATCGCGATCACAGCAAGTGGGACCCACGCCCTGGTTGGCCGGGCGGGGTACGCCGTGGTGGAAATCGCGACGCTCGATGTCGTGGCCAACTTTCCACGGGACCTGTTCCCGGTCATCGCGGTCCACCCAACAGCTCCCCTGGCGGTCGCGGTCTATCCGGCGACTAACGAGCTCATCGAGTGCACCACCACATCCGGCGCATCGTCCTCGAGTGTTTGGAGCACCCAATTGGGTGAGCCAGTCGAGGTGGACGCACCCTACGAGATTGAGCTCACGGCGGACGAGACCCGCGCAGTGTTGACCTGTCCTTTGAGCGAGAACCTCGCGGTCATCGACGTCGATACGGGTTCGACCCTGTCTGTCATTCCATTGGGCGGCGCCAGCCACCGTCTCGACGTCAGTGACACGGCGGACGTAGCCATGGTGGGTATCGACGGCACGGATGAAGTGGCTTTCGTGGACCTCGTTACGTCCCAGGTCGTCTCGCGCTTCGCCATGGGCACCAACCCTCGGCAACTGGGCATCACGCCGGACGGAACGCGGGCGGTGGTTCGACTACAGGATGCAGCGGACAACGTTCTGGAGTTCTTTGACCTGTCGGGCGCCGTGGCCACCTCCACGGGCCGCATCGTTGCCCCCCTTGCGGGCTGGCACGACATGGAGATGTCCCCGGACGGCTCCCTCATCGCAGCCCTCGGCTTCGACCGCGTGCGGTTCTTTGATGTGGCGGCACAGATTGAAGTGGCTTCCGTCACGGTGACGCCCTTTCCGCAGTTTGGGTTCTGGTCGGATGACAGCACTCGCTTCGGGTGGAGCACGAACATCTTCGACACTCAGGTCGCGACCCTTGGTGGAGGCGCGCCCACCGTCGCTACGTATTCGTCGAGCCAGCTTTCCCTCGGTGGCGCCTTCGATGCTAGCGGGACATACCTTTACCAGCTCGTCGGCGCGCTCGACGTGCGCGTATTGGACCTCGCCAGCGGGGCCCTGGTGGCGCACGTGGTCCTCCCCGGAACGTCGGGTGGTGGCACGTCGTACTACCCGCGGTGGATGGAGCGCATCGGCGATCAGCTCTTGGTCACCCGCACGGACTTCAACGCCTCGGTCTACCGGCTCTCCATGTCAGGCCCAACCACCGCCCTCGAAGAGACGGTGCTCTTCGAAACCGAGGGCTCCTACGGCATGGCCTATGCCCACGGGACCGGCCGCCTCTTCGTCCCCGCTTCAACGGATGGCGACGGCGTGCGTGCCGTAACCTACGGCGGTAGCTGGTCGACCTTCTGCGGGCCCGCTGCGGACAACTCGACAGGTGGTCCCGCGACGGTCGCCGCAAGGGGTCCAATGCTCGCCGGAACTCAGCCCATCGAGCTCTCGGCCACCTCGGTTCCACCCTTCACCTTCGGCATGTTCATCGTGTCCCGTACACCTGTCTCTTATACACATCTCCGAGCCCACGAGACTAGGCATGATCT
>CAJXRJ010000362.1 GCA_913058555.1 uncultured bacterium | reverse complement strand
ATCATGCCTAGTCTCGTGGGCTCGGAGATGTGTATAAGAGACAGGAGCTCGGCCGTGCGCTGGGTTGAGTTGGGGCCCGAGCTGCAGCCAGGGCTGGAGAAGTCCAGATCGCAGAGGTCGCCGCAGTAGTCGGGTGCGAACGTGCGGGCGCCGATCTCCTGGGCGGACTGGTCGGGATCCAGCCCGAGGTTCGGGGCCAGGGCGTCGATGGCCGGTGAGCCCGGCAGGAGGTTGGCGTCGTCGGGGCCGAAGAAGCGCGGGTCCTGGTGGATGACGTCCGAGAGTCCAGCGCCCCCGGGGCGGCCGACGATCGAGTCCACCGCCAAGCACGCGGCATCGAGATCGGTGGGGGCGTTGTCCCAGGCGATCGAGCCGAGGAGTAGGGCCGCGCCGCTGGCGCCACCCGCGTCACCGGCCGAGTTGCCGCGGAGCGTGCACCGCAAGAGTTCGGCGAAACCGGCCACTGCGCCGCCCCGGGCGAGGGGGCCCGCGGTGTTGCCTTGGAAGATGGAACGTGTCGCGCTCAAGAACCCATCGCCGACGGCGATCGCGCCGCCTTCTTGGTCAGCCACGTTGTTCGTGAAATCGCAGTCGGTCACGGTGCCCCAGGAACCGAGGTCGATGTCGATGGCGCCTCCGCGGTCCGAGGCGTTGCTGAGGAAGCGAGACTGACTCAGGTAAAGCGAGCTGCTTTGGAGCGCGATCGCGCCGCCTTCGCGGGGACCGAGCACAGCGTTGGATTCGAAGAGGCATCGCTCGATCGACACCTCTGCGCCCGCGGCGAAGAGGCCCGCGCCGGGGGCTGAGTTGGATCGGGCGTCACGGATGATCGAGCGGCGGAGCGTAAGGTGTCCCCCGAGGGCGGCGATGGACGCGCCCGCGTAGCCCGTGGAAACGCCAAAGGTCGAGTCTTCGACGGTGACGTCGGACGAGCGAGACCAGAGGTGGGCTCCGAAGAGCCGCGTGGAGTTGCGTTCGAACGTGCACTGGGAGAACTTGGCGACCGATCGGTCGATGACGACGGCCCCGCGGCCCAGGGGCATGCCGACCGGTGCGATCCGCAGGTCCTCGAACGTGCACCCGTTGATCAACGCGGTCCCCGACTCGACGTAGACGGCTTGGCCGAGGGCGTCGGACCCTGAGCCTGAGAAGAGGCTATCGATGAGCGTGAGGCGTCCGCCCCTGACGAAGATGGACCCGCCGCGTTCGGACTCGTTGTCTTCGAATACGCAGTTCTCGATGCGTGCGACCGACCCGCAGATGGCGATCGCGCCGCCCACGCGCTCGGTGAATCCGGCGCACGGGAACGAGTAGGTGCCGGTGCCGCCGCTGAGGGTGAACCCATCCAGGACAACGCGCGTCTCGCCGCTCTCAGCACGCACGACGGCGTGGGGCTGGAAGGGGAAGATTTGGGGCGGGGCGATCAGGCGCGTGTGGGCCGGGCCGTCGATGCTGCGCACCTCCAGGTTCTTGCCGGCGAAGTCGATCTCCTCGTTCAGGTAGACGCCGGGCGCCACCAAGATCGTGTCCCCGGGCTCCACGGATTGGTTCCCGACGGCGAACGAGACGCTGAAGAACGGGTCCGCGAGCGTGCCCGTTCCAGGGGGCGAGTTCGTGGCGTCCACGAACCAGACGGAGGCACCCACGGCTCCGTCTTGGACGGGCGCAGGCGCGAGGAGCGCGGCGGTGAGGGTGAGGGCGAGAAGCATGGTGCGGTGCGTTCTAGGCCCAGTGTTTAGCAAGCGGTCATGAACGCACCGCAACGGGAAGCCCCGAAGTATCGGGTTGGGGCGGGCCCTGCGAGCTTGGGGGTCCCAGGGGGAGCCTGGGACCGTTTTGATGACATCCAGTTCGTCTCAGAATGGGACGGGGGCGCCCCGGCGGAAACCGGGGCGCCCCCGTAGGCGCGAAAGGTCGCAGGTGCGCTCAGACGGCGGCGCTGGCCTTCTTGGCGCGCTTGCGGGCGTTCTCGTCGAGGAGACGCTTGCGCAGGCGGAGGGTCTTGGGCGTGACCTCGAGGAGCTCGTCGTCCTCGACGTACTCGAGGGCTTCCTCGAGGGACATGATCTTCGCGGGCGTGATCTTCGCGTTGTCGTCACGGCCGGAGGCGCGCATGTTGGTCAGCTTCTTCGCGCGGCACACGTTGCACTCGAGGTCGGTGTCCCGGTTGTTCTCGCCCACGATCATGCCCGCGTACACGGCGGTGCCGACGGGGGTGAAGAACGTTCCGCGGTCCTGGAGGCCGTCGAGGGCGTAGGCGATGACATCGCCTGCACGGTCGGAGACCAGGACGCCGTTGGTACGGCGAGGAATGGTGCCGCCGTCCCTTTCCCAGGACTCGAAGACATGGCTCAGGATGGCCTCGCCTTGGCTAAGGGTCAAAAGCGCGGTCCGCGCGCCGATGAGGCCACGGGACGGGATCTTGAACTCAACGCGGGCCAACGCGCCTGACGTGTCCATGTGCAGCATCTCGCCGCGTCGGCGGCCGAGGTACTCGATGACGCGACCAGCGCTCTCCGAGGGGACTTCGATGGACGCGCGCTCGTAGGGCTCGCAGCGCACGCCGTCGACTTCCTTGAGGATGACGTGGGGCTTGCCCACGGCGAACTCGTAGCCCTCGCGGCGCATCGACTCGATCAGCACCGAGAGGTGCATGACGCCGCGGCCTTTGACTTCGAAAGCGTCGGCGGTGCTGGTGGGGGCGAGCTGCAAAGCCACGTCCCGGGCGCCGGCGCGCTCAAGGCGTGCAAGGATTTGACGGCTGGTGACGAAGTCGCCTTCCTGGCCGGCAAACGGCGAGTTGTTGACGTAGAACACCATCGAGATGGTGGGCTCGTCCATTTCGATCGCCGGGAGCGGTTCGATGTGCTCGGGGTGGCAAAGGGTGTCGCCGATGCTGAGCTCCTCGATGCCGGTGACGATCGCGATGTCACCGCACTGCACGGTGTCGGCAGCGACGCGGTTCAAACCCTCGTAGCGGAAGAGCTTCTTCGGCTGCACCGAGATCGGCTTCTCGCGGTCGGGGTGGGTGAGTGCGTAGCGCTTCGTGACGTCGAGCGTGCCACGTGACACGCGGCCCACGGCGATGCGTCCGAGGAAGTCGTCGTGGTCGAGGGTCGTCGCTTGGAACTGCAGGGGACCGGTGGGGTCCAGGTTCGGCGCGGGCACGTGCTCGAGGATCTGATCGAAGAGCGGCTTCAGGTTGTCGTTCTCTTCAGCGAGATCGGTGGTGGCCCAGCCGTCGCGGCCCGAACCGTAGATCACCGGGAACTCGAGCTGCTCGTCGTTGGCGCCGAGCTCCACGAAGAGGTCGAAGACCTCGTTCAGGACTTCGTCGGGGCGCGCGTCGGGACGGTCGACCTTGTTGACCATCACGAGGGCCTTGAGGTTGTGCTCGAAGGCCTTGCGCAGCACGAATCGCGTTTGCGGCATCGGGCCCTCGAAGGAGTCCACGAGCAGCAGCACTGCGTCCGCCATGTTCAGCGTCCGCTCGACCTGGCCGCCGAAGTCGGCGTGTCCGGGCGTGTCGACGATGTTGATGCGCGTGTCTTCGTAGACGATCGACGTGTTCTTCGCGAGGATCGTGATGCCGCGCTCGCGCTCTTGATCGTTCGAGTCGAGAGCGCGTTCAGCCACGTTCTGGTTGGCACGGAAGGTCCCCGCGAACTGGAACATGGAGTCCACGAGAGTCGTCTTACCATGGTCGACGTGGGCGACGATGGCGATGTTTCGGATGGTCGGAGCGGCCGTCATGTCTCTAATTCCTGTGCAACTGCCCCCCAATTTGGGCGGCTTTGAGGGCGAAGAGGGTACGGCCGGACCCCTCTGGGAGGAACTCAAGAAGGTCGGATCTCGACAAGGCTGTCCCAAGGTGTTGGCTCGGGGGATCGAATCCTGGTCCGGGACTCGCGAGTGGGTGACCTGACCGGTAGAAACGGAGGCCCCGTTTCCCGCGGGATTCCACGCGTGATCTTCCCCCTACGAATGAGCATCCGTCGAGGCCCTGGGCCCGCCGCGATCTGGCTGCTCGCCCTTGGGGTCCTCGCGATCGGGGGTGGAGCGGTGCCGGCTCTGGCGGAGGGGCCACGGGTTGCGGCCGAATCCCGCTTGGAGCGTGATGGGGCGCGGCTTGAGGTGCGCGAGGGACGGCTGGTGCGCGTGGCGGGGGCCGATGTGGCCGAGCTGGAGGCGTTGGGCGGCCCAGAAGCGGACGTCGTGATGGGCTGGGTATGGGACCTGGCGCCGGATCCTTCGGGGCTGACCTACGTCGCAGCAGAGAGGGGCGTCTTCGTGGTGGCTCCTGGGGTCACCACCGTCGCGGAGGTGGTGCGTCAGGAAGGCGCGCCCTCCGGAGCGCCCCGATCGGTGGCCATGGACGGGCGGCGACGGCTTTGGATCGCCACGGAGAAAGGGGTCGGCGTGATCGATGTCAACCTCGGTTGGGGCCTGTGCCTGCCGCCGAGCGAGCTACCAGGCCCCGGGCCGTTTCGCCTTCGCACCGAGGGCGAAGACCTGGTGGTCCAGGGGGCGAGTGGGGAGAAACGATGGTCAGGCCTCGGGGATCCGGCGGCCGAAGGGGCCTTCGATTGGCTGGAGGTCCGCGTGAACGGGACGCCGCTCGATCGTGCGGCGGCGGCGCCTCCGTCCCTGGAGCTGGCCCTTGGGGATGTGCCCATCATCCAGGCGTCGGCTTCCACAGGCGCCGCTGGGCCAGGCGCCGCTGGGAAAGGGGCCAGGGCGACGAAATGGATCGCGAGGTACCGCGTCAACGGCCACCACTGGCTCCGGTCCCTGGACGACGACGAGGCCCTGTGCGATCTGGCCCCGGGCCGCCACCGCCTGGAGATCTTCGGGTACGACGGGCTCCTCCGGAGGTCACGCCCGTGGGCCGTCGAGCTCCTCGTTCGCGCGCCGTTCTACTATCGCAAGTCGTTCCTGGTCGGAGCCGTCGGCGTGTTGGGGGCGGGGATTCTCCTGCTCTTCACACTCCGCGCGCGGCGCAGGGGCACCCCACCGGCACGCGTGCTGGCGTCCAGCGCCATCCTGGGGACGATCTGCCTGCAGGTGGCCGCCGGCATTTGGCCCCACGCCAAGGGCTGGCCGTTCGTGGGGTACTCGATGTACAGCGAGCCCTTCGATCCGACGGGGTACGTCCACGAGGCGCTGCTGCACTTCCAGGACGACCGCGGCAGGCTTCACTCTCGATCGGCCTATTCCATGGGCCTTGCGATCGACAATCCGTGGCAGGTGCTCCATCCGTTGATCTACGACAACGGGCCGGCGGTCGACCGCATGTGGAGCATCATGCCGACGCTTTTTCCGGGCAAGCGCATCACATCGTTCCAGGTGGTTTCGGAGCGCACCAAGCTCACGACGAAGGGGCCGGCTCAGGTGCCGCACCTCGTGTTGGCCCATTTTGAAAGGGAGGGCGTGCGATGAGCCCCGCTCCGGGATCCGAATCGACGGCCCAGGCAAGCGCCCCGGCCACCGGCGCCACGGCGGTCGACGCGGTGGACTCTCCGCGCGCCGGCGCGTGGGAGCGGTTTTGGTTCGGTCCTGGATCCGGCGTTCGGCTTGGCGTCTTCCGGATCATCGTGATGGTCAGCGCCTACGACGCGGTCAATCGCTTTCAGTTCAGCGTGTTCCAGCACGCCTCGGAGTCGGGAACGTCCCTCGTTCAGCGCAGTTGGAACCCGGTCTTCCTCCTCGAGGTGCTGGGCGTGGAGCCCCCGGGGGAGAAGACGGCCGTTGCCGTCTTTTGGATTCTGATCGCGTCCCTCGTGTGCGGCATGTTGGGCCTTGCCACGCGGGTGGCGACGGCCGTCGCCGCCGTGCTGTTTACGTATTGGGCCGCCGTTCACTATTCCTTCGGGCAACCGCACCACGATTGCATCGTGCTGACGTTCGCCCTTTGGGCCCTTGCGTTCGCACCCGCCGGCCACGCCGTGTCCGTGGACGGGCTCTTGCGGCGCAGGGGGCGCCCGTCCGAAGGGGGTGCCGTGGACCGCGTTCCGGGCGCCGCGTTCCCCATTCGCTTCACGCGCGTGAGCGCGGCGATCGGTTACTTCTTCGCGGGCTCCACCAAGCTCGCCCTAGGCGGGCTCGGCTGGGCCAACGGATACACGCTCCAGGCGATCATGCTCGGCTACCGCTCCGACTGGTCGGCGACTCTCGCGGGCAGCACCCGGCTTTGCCAGCTCATGCAGGTCGGCTTGCTCGCGATCCAGCTGGCGTTCCCGCTGGTGCTGCTCCCCGGCAAGTGGGGGCGCTACGCGCGGTGGTTCTTCATCCCGGGCGCGGTGTCGTTCCACCTGATCGCCATGAAGACCATGAACACGGGCTCGTTCTTGACGCTCTGGTTCGTCGTGGTCGCGGCCTTCGTCGAATGGGAACGCGTCCCCGCATTCCTGCGCCGCATTGCCGCACAGCGCCCCCTTTGGCAACGCGCCGCGTTAGCCGCCGCCATCGCAGCCTTCCTCTTCGCCTGCTACCGCGTCTTCATCTCGTCAAAGCCCGTGCAAGTCCAGTGGACCGCCGCAGCCCTCGCAGCTTCCCTCGCCGCATGGGCGGCGGTGCTGGTGCTCGTTGCTAAGCGAGGACTTTCTGGATGCGATCCAGGAGGTAGGTCTTGAGGGTGCCGGTGCGGGTGCATTCGGCTTCGAGGTAGCTCTTTTTGTGGCGCTCGTAGAGGAGCCGGGGGAGGACGGACATCGAGGCGGCGACGCCTGATTCGGAGCCGCCGTAGAGGAGCGTGACTTCGTCTCCGTTGCGGACTGCTTCGGTGAGGGGGCGCAGGCGCGGCTTCATGCGCGCGGGGCCAGGGATGAAGGCTGGGATGGTGACCGGCACGCCGCACTGGGAGAGGAGCTCGGTGGCGGACTTCACTTCGCCGCGGGTCGCGCATTCCTCGAGCACCTGCCAGCACCACACCGCGTCGGCCAAGGCGCGGTGGTGGTCGCCCTCCTCGAGGTCGAGGTGTTGGCAGAGGGTGGTCAGCTTGTGGTCGGGGGACTCGGGGATGTGGCGGCGGCTGAGCTTGAGCGTGCAGAGGAACGGGCTGCCCGAAACGGGGGCGCCGGTGCGGGCGTGCTCGAAGCCAAGGACGCGGGCGTCAAAGCCAGCGTTGTGGGCGCACATCCAATCGCTGCCGGCCCATTCGTTGAACTGCGAGAGCGCGTCGGCGGCCAAGGGGGCGCGCCGCACGTCTTCGTTCGAGATTCCGTGGATCGCCGTGGCCTCCTCTTCGATCTCGACCGCCGGGGCGACCAGGGTCTCGAAGCTGTCGACAACTTCTCCAGCCTCGACGCGGACGGCGCCGAGCTCAAGGAGGTGAGGGGCTCCGCTCAGGGTGGCGGTTTCCGTGTCGACGACGACGATCGGGCGGTCGAGGGGCATGGGGAGGTTCCGGGGACGCGGATCGCCCGCGGAACCCAAAGTGGCCCGCGAGAGGGGCGGGAGACTAGTGCCCCAGGCGCTGGCGCTCAATGGAGGAATTGGCGCCCCGGTACCGGATTGGGAACAGTCCCCAGCCTGTCTCTTATACACATCTGACGCTGCCGACGATATGCAGTGTGTAG
>CAJXRJ010000361.1 GCA_913058555.1 uncultured bacterium | reverse complement strand
CGCGGGCCAATTGATGGAGAGGCCGCCATCGCGCTCGATGGCCATATCCTCCCAGGTCCAACCGTCGAGTTCCATCACCGACGCACGACCTGGCACGAGACCCCCTTGGGGGAACACGCCCGCCACGAGCACTCCGTTCCGGCGCGCCACCGGAAGCCACCAGGAATCGGGGTTCACCGCAACCGCGGCGTAAACCTCCGGCTTGACGGTACCCGCCTCGGTGGTGTCGATGGTCATGTCCACCGACTCCACTTCCACAAGCCCGAGCGTACTCGTCGCGAGCACAAAGCCCGGCATCACGTGTTTGCCTTTGGCGTCGATGATCTCGAGGCCCTCCAGGTCGCTCTTGAGCGTGCCCGGACTAACGGCCGTGATCTTGCCGTTCACAAAGAGGAGGTCGCCTCCCCCATGGACTTCGCCCGAGACCGTATGAAGCGTCGCCCCCCGAAGCAGGATCGGGTGATCCTGGGGAGCAGCCTTCGGGATGAGGTCCTGCGCGAAGAGCGGCGAACCGGTGAGGGCACCCGCAAGGGCGACGGTCGCCGCGGCGACGATGGATGTTGGATGAATATGCATCTGGGACCTCACTTGCCGGCTTTCGCCGCGGCCTCTTGGAAAAGTACGTCGAAGCAACCGCACACACCCGGTCGGGCGAGCATCGGATCCGAACCGGAGCGCCAGAGGGCCTCCATCTCGTCGCGCAGCGCCGCGAGGTCGCGGCTGGAATCCTGCCGATCCCCAGCGGTACCAGGCCCACGTCCACGCTTGGAGCCCCCTTTGGACCCGCCCTTGGGGGCGCTATCCAGGAGCTTCTGAATGATGCGCTGACGGTCCGCTTCGGCGGCCGCCGCCATCGCCAAGTCGGCCTCCTCGGAGAACAGCTCATGGCCATCGACCCAGGTCGACACGCACCGTGAGGCGTAGCTCATGGGGTCGCCGGTCCAAACGGCCAGGTCGGCGTCCTTGCCGGCCTCCAGGGAGCCGATGCGATCGCCCACGCCGAGTTGAATGGCAGGGTTGAGCGTCACGAGCTTGATGGCCTCGTGGCGATCCATACCGCCGTACTTGACCGCTTTCGCGGCCTCCGTGTTGAGCCGCCGGGCGTGCTCGTCGCTGTCGGAGTTGATCGATACGTTGACCCCCACCTCGGCCATGAGCGCCGCGTTGTGCGGGATCGCGTCGACGACCTCGAACTTGTAGGCCCACCAGTCGGAGAAGGTGGACGCCCCCACCGCGGTCTCAGCGATGGCGTCGGCGACCTTGTACCCCTCGAGCACGTGCTGGAACGTCCCGATCTTGAAGCCGAATTCCTGGGCCAAGCGGCCCAACATCAGGATCTCGTCCTGACGGTAGCTATGGCTGTGGATCCATCGCTCGCCCGCCACGATCTGCCCGAGGGCCTGGAGCTCAAGGTCCCGGCGCGGGGGCATGGTGCGGGCTCGCTCCCACTCAGAGAGGGCCCGGTACCGATCCCAGCGCTCGCGATATTCCTTGCCCGCGATCAGGCGATCGTGAATGAGAGCTTCCACGCCCATCCGTGTCTGCGGGTACTCGTCCGGAATGTCGGTACCCGCAGCCACGCGTTTGGGGTTCTCGCCAAGGGCGAACTTGATCCCCGGCATCGCACTTTCGATCAGCATGTCTTCGGCCCGAGCCGCGCCCCAGCGCAGCTTGACCACCGAGTTCTGTCCGCCGATGGCGTTCGCGGAACCGTGCAGCTGGTTGGCGGCGGTAAGGCCCCCGGCAAGCTGGCGGTAGAAGTTGATGTCGTCGGGGTCGATGACGTCCTCGATACGGACCTCGGCCGTGACCCGGCGCCCCACTTCGTTCACGCCACCGCTGATGCCCGTGTGGCTGTGGCAGTCCACGAGTCCCGGGGTGATGTGCATGCCGGTGGCGTCAAACTCCCGAACGCCTTCGACCGTGGGGCATAGTTCAGCCGGTCCGACGTAACGGACCTTGCCGTTCTCGATGAGGACCACGGCGCCCTCGACGATGCCAGCCTCCGCCGCCGTCCAGACGGTGGCGCCCTTGAAGAGCACAGTTTCCGATTGGCTTGGTTCGGAGCGTCCGAACGCCCCAAAGGGCACGGTCAACTTCTCCGGTGCCCCGGGCTTGGCCGCTGCGGGTTCTTCATCTGCGTCGTCGTCCGCGTCTGCGTCGTCCGCGTCTTCGTCAGCTTCGGCGTCGTCAGCGTCGGCCCCCTCTTTGGATGCGTTCTTGTCGTCCTTCTCCTTCTCCTCGTCTTTCTCTTCCTTGGGGACATCCCCGGAACGGACGGCGGTGAAAGACACGCGGGACCCGTCAGGCCCCGTCAGCGTGCCGTAGATGTTCTCACCTTCGATCAAACCAGCGCCCATGTAGACGCCCTCGGACTCGATGTCCGCTCCGGCGATACGGAAGTGAACGTGGTGCACCGAGAACTGGACTTTGGACGCATCGATGGCCTTCTCGCCGATGCGGAGCTTCAAGGACTTGCGATCCGAGATCTCCAGGGATCCGCTGACGGCCCCGAGGCCGCCGAGCCCGTCGAACTCCGTCGCGTAAGCGCCATCGATGGACGCCGGCGTCGCCTTGTTGATGCGGTGGCGCTTGCCAGCCACCCAGACGTCGCGGACCTTCGTGTCCTTGGCGAACGGCTCGCCTTCGCGCACCACGAGGTGGGCGAGCATGCCCGGGCGCACGGCGCCCACGCGGTCATCGATCCCGAGGAGTTTCGCGGGGGTTGTCGTCAGGGCGGCAAACGCCGCCTCCTCCGAGAAACCATGCTCAATGGCCTTCGCCAGGTTCTTCGTGAAGTCCTTCCGCGACTCCAAACGCGCCGTGGTGAGCGCCACGGTAGCCCCGGCGGCGTCCAGCCGGCGAAGGTTGGTGGGCGCCTGCTCCCAGGCGCTCAACGCGCTCAGGGAATGGGCTTCCGCCTTGGCGGCCGTGGACACATCGGGTGCCTTGGGGAAGGCCAGGGGCACGATCAGGGGGACACCTGCCGCGGCGACGGCGTCCAGGCGCCGAAACTCCGTTCCGGTTCCCACCGCGAGCAGCGGCACGGAGAACTCCGCCGCAAGCTTGGAGGCACGCAGGATCTGCTGCTCATTGCGCGCGATGAAGAGGAACGGAGCGTCCGAAGCGTTGAGCGCTTCGAGGGCCCGCGCGGGCTGGGGTGGCTCGTGGCCTGCGGGATCCGCTTCGTAGATCGCTTGGCACTTGGCGTGGTGCTGGGCGTCGTGGAAGGTCTGGCGGGCCAGGGCGATCGCCCCCATCTCCGACGTCGGGTAGCGGAGGATCCCGTCGCTCCCCCATCCAGCGGTGCTGAACGAGAAGCCTTGGACCACGTCTTCCGCGATCACTTCCGGCGTGCCGGCCTCCGCGTCGTCCCCGGGGGACCCAAGGGCCACCACCGCGCCGCGGCCCCGGAAGATGCCGCTCGAGGGCACGATGGCGCAGGCCGTGAAGCCAAGGGAGCGCAGCTCCTTGGCAGCGTCCGCACCCAGGCGATCCCCATCGAGGACCGTCCTTTCGGGGCGCACCATGTTCGTCTGCCAATGCTCACCCAACCCCTCGGCCGAGTTCGCATCCACGCCCACGTAGGGCTCCACGAATCCGGGATGGATCACCAGGCCGGTGTAGTCCCAGACGCGGGCTCCTTCGGGGACAGCGCCCCCCGACTTGACCGAGACGATCACGCCGTCGCGGGTGAGGATCGTCGCGTTCTCGATGACAACCCCGGGCTCGGCCATGAGCCGTGCGCCCACCAGGGCATGCCACCGGGGGTCGACCTTACGCGGGCCGCGGAGCGGCGCCTCTTGGGGGAACGCACTGCCAACGAGCAGTACCGAACCGAGGGCGGCCCCGAGGACCGCCGCAAGCTTCATTCGAATCATGGGAGAGTGGAGAGTCGCAGAGGGAACCAGGAGGCCCGCGACTCTACTCCCCCCGGGCCCCTTACGCAGGCCGCACACGGAGCTCGTACCCGTCGCCAGGCGTGGCCGCGCCCCTGTCCCTGTTCCATGGAGGAGCCCAGGTGGAAGGACAGCAGCGAGTCTCACTTCGAGCGAATCCCCACAAAACATGAGGGCCGGGCGCCCAATCGACGCCCGGCCCCCAGTGGTTTCGCGGAGTGACCTGGCCGGCGACCCTCGGCCGCCGCGGTTTCGCTATGCGATCGCTCAGCGCTGCCGCCCGCGCCGATCGCGGTTCCTTGCCGCAGGCGTGTTCGGGGGCGTCTCGAACGCCGGAGTCTTGAGCTGCTCCTGGGGCAGGGCGCTGAGGGCCGATTGCAGGGCCTTCGCCGGCTCGCCCGAGTCAGCTCCGCCCATCTTGGCGATCACGAGCTTCGCCGTCGTGACGGCCGAGGCGTTGAGCCCATCGAGGGCCCCCGCGGCGTCCGGCCTGATTTCAAAGGCCTGGCGTAGGAGCGTTCCGGCTTCCTCCAACTTGCCCTGCTCCATTCGAATCCGCGCCTGACCCGCGAGGGCGATGGCGACGTAGTGATCCGCGGAGTCGGAATAGTTCGGATCCAACTCCCGGACCTTCGCGAAGTCCCCCATCGCGCGCGCGTAGGAACCGAAGCCCTCCTCGGGCTGGGAGCGACGGCGGCGGAACTCCGCCGCCACGAGACTCGCCACGCCCGAGTACCAGAAGGTCACCTCGTCCGCCTCGGGTCGGGCTTTCATGCGACCGTAGGACTCTTCCAACGCTCCCACTCCGCGGCTCCAAAGCAGCCTCTGGCGCAGACGCCCATGGAGCGTCTCGCTGCCGCGGAAACGGCCCACACCGTTCGCGAGAACGTCCATTGCGCGGCGGCGCGCCCCGAGGCTGGTCAAGAAGTCGTAGTACTTCAAGATGTGGGCGTCGTTGCCGAGCGGGTGCTCCGCGAGGAGATCGAAGGCGGTCGTGGCCTCCTGGACCCAGGCCTTCGGCCATTCCTTCTTTGCCTTGGACGCGGCCTGAATCGAGGCCACTCGCTCGTCCGCAATGAGCGTGAGGACCGCCATCCCAATCCAACCCTGGGCCGTCTCGGCCCCTTCGAGCTCGTCGCCGGCGGCCATGCTCTGGAAGGCACTCTCGAGGCGCGGCTTGGAGCCGGGCACGTCGCCGAGGTAGTAGTCACAGAGCCCAACGACCGCGTGGGATCGCCAGCTCACCAGGCCAGCCGCCTCCGCCGACAAGGCGGCGTCCTTGGCATCCTGGAACCGGATCTTGGTGTACTTCGCTCGCTCTGCGGCACGGGTGCCCGAGCCTGAAGCGGCCTCGGGATCCACGGCGAGCCGGAGGGTCGCTTCCGCCCGGGCCAGCTCCGAAGCCGCAAGCTGCATGGGCGTCGCGCCGGCACCTGGCCCCTTCGAGGCACGCTCGAGCCGCGCCACCACCTCGTAGCTCGACATTGCCGCCTTGGATGGGTCTGCTGCCCGAAGACGGGTCCGCAGGTCGGCAATGGCCTTGCTGGCGGGGGCCGCCTCCAGGCCGCGCAGGGTGATGCTGAGGCTTCGGGCCCGGGCGAACTGCGGGGCCATGGCCTCCAAGGCACCGATCAGAAGCTGGCGCTCCTCCTCAGGCATCGGGACCTCGAGGGCCTGGGCGATGAGGTCGATGGCGGCCTCCGAGCGCTGCTCGCTCAGGATGCGCCGGGCTTCGCTCGCCACCTCCACGTCGAGGCCGAAGAGCGCGAGACGCAGGAGCTCGATGGGCGCCCCCATGCCGAGCTTGTCCGAGAGGTCCAAGAGCTTGAGCCGCTCGGCGCGTTTGGCCTGGCGGAACTGCTTCTCCACCACCGCGCGATGTTCCTGGCGGCGGCTAGCGACGAGCTCCTCGAGGGGCCGATCCATGCCTTTGTCGGGCAGCTCCGTACTCTCGCGGTTCTTGATCTCTTCGTCGATCCCCGTGAGCACCGACTTGACGTCAAGCGCGTAGAAGACGTCGTAGAACTCGGTGCCGTCGAGCTCGACGCCGATGTGGCGGGGGGCCACCCGCGTCTCGTCGAGGTACATCGCGTAGACCGTCGGCTCCATCGCGATGTGCTCGCCGCAGGTGACGCAGCCGAAGCGCGGGCACGGAATTCGGTTTCCGTTCTCGTCGTAGTCCCTTGGGTTGTGCCGGTAGACCGACGCAATGACGCTCACGTAGGGATCGAAGAGCTTGCCCACTTCTGGGTCGCGGTAGCGGATCCCCGCGTAGTGCTCGCTCGCGATCTCGCCGTCCATGTTGACCGCCACCATGATCGGCTTGCCCGTCTCCCGGGAAACGGCCACCGCGTCCGCCCAGGTGCGCTGCCACGTGATCTGAACTGGCTTAGCCCAGTCCTCCGCGGTGGGCGCGGGCCACATGGCCTCTCGGCTGCCGGGCGCAGGCCCGGTTTGGGTCGCGCCACCCGGGCTTTGGCCCGGCTGAGTACCCGGCTGAGTACCCGGCTGAGTACCCTGCTGGGCACCCTGTTGGGGCCCAGGCTGCGACGAAGGATCGCCGCCCTGTGGAAGGAGTACGGCCGAGGCGAAGGCGCTGAGAAGAATGAAAGAGGCGGTCATGGTCATGGCTGGGTCAACGGCGGATCACCCGATTCTGGTTCGGGTCCTGGGGCTCTGGGCAGGCGCCGCTTGGGACGGAGCGTGCATGAGCGTCGAGAGAACCGAATAGCGCCACTCGGTAGTCGGCGCTTGATCCACGGGACGCTAGGGTACTTCGCGTATGGCGCCCAGTTCGATGCCCGCCGCTTTCCTCGGCCTCAGTTTGTTGTGCCCGGCGCCCGCAGCGTTGGCGGCCGTGCCTGGTGAAGGGGCAGCGGCCCCGCCGCAGATCGGCTCCACTTTCGGCGAGAAACGCGACGCGGCCGCGCAGGCGCCCCCCCTAGGGGCCGCCCAGGCCGGGGTCACAGCCCCCGCACCCCATCTGAGACAGGACCCGCAGGATGGGATCAAGCTCGCGTGGCACGTGGCGCCATCGTCGCCTTACGTAGGTCAGACGATCGCCGTGACGCTCTCCATCAGGATGCCGGAGGGGTGGGCGAAGGACTCGCTCGTACAGCTCTTCCAGCAGGAGCTGTCCCTTCCCGTCCAGATCGAGGCCTTTTCCCTCACCCCAGAAGGCCTGACTTGGATCGAGCCCGATGGGAGCGCGGCCGTAGATAGGCATGCCACAACCCTGGTCCTCGACGGTGACATCACCCGGGCCACCGGGGACGATGTGGTCGCCCAGCGCCTCAACGACCTGCCCATCGGAAACTCGCGCGTGGTCACGATCGAGCGCCTGGCTCGCGCCCTACGACCAGGGGCAGCGGTCCTTGAAGCGCCGATCGCGCGCTTCACGAGCGCCACTTCCTTCCGCGAGGACTTTGTCCAAGGCAGAACCCCCATCGACCCCAAACGCCAAGAAGCCCGTGGGCGCCGGCTAGAGATCCCGGTTCAGAGGCTCCCTGAAGAAGGGCGGCCATTGGGCTTCGACGGCGCCATCGGTTCGTTTGAGCTCTCGGCCCAGGGGCCGACCCGAGCCATTGAAGTGGGCGCTGCGTTTGATCTCGCGGTGGAAGTCACGGGGACCTGTCTCTTATACACATCTCCGAGCCCACGAGACTAGGCATGATCTCG
>CAJXRJ010000360.1 GCA_913058555.1 uncultured bacterium | reverse complement strand
GGGGATGGGGGAGGTCACGGCCGTGGGACCCGCCCCGGACGAGCCCGAGTTTGTGGCGCCGAACACGGGCCGGGACGCGGGCGGCCCTTCCTTGGTGGGGGCGGCCATGACCGTGGAGCGGCCCCTCGAGGTGGAGCTCACCAAGCTCCTCGATAAGAGCGTTGAGGTGCCCGACGGGGCCCAGGCGATTCGAGGCGGCGCGAACGCTCGCCTCGAGGGAACGCTGCGCGGGCCCACCGGCAGGCCTTTGCCCGCTGAGGTGACCTTCATCCACGGCCCCAACGAAGGGCGCGTGCTGCGGACGGACAGCGAGGGCACGTTCGGTGCGGGCGATTTGTGGCAAGGGCTGTCGATCGTCCGGATTGCCACGCCTTCGGGGCTGATGGTCGAGAGGGAAGTGCTCTTGGCTCAGCTCTCCACGTCGCCGCTGCACGTGAGCTTCGCGAACTCGTCGTTCATTTCCGGCACGGTCACCGACGATCGCGGTGCCGCCTTGAGCGGCGCGGAAGTTCGGATCGATGGCCGCGTCGCCTTCACCGACAGCGAAGGTGGTTTCACCCTGGGCAACGTGCCCTCGGGCACCGTGGTCGCGACCGCGCGCCTGGACGGTTACGTCACGACGCGGCGCAAGTTCTCCCTCGGCCTGGGCATCGAGGCGAAGATTCCGATCGGGCTCGCCAGGTCAGCCACGCTGCAGCTCTCCGTGGGCAAGCGGGCCGGTGCGACGGGACCCTCGTACGCCTACCTGATCCCCGCCGCGGGCCCCGGCCGGGGGCAGCACGACTTCCCGTGGTATGAGATCAACCCGGTGGAGATCCCCGCAAGCGGGCGCGTGACGCTCTCGGGGCTGCCCCCAGAAGCGATCAGCGTGCACGGGTTCCACCGCGGCGCCAAGGCCACTCCCGAGTCAGTCCAGGCGCGGCTTCAGAAGGGGAAGACCGGTTCGGTGGTGCTCAACTTTGAAGGATCGCCGACCGTGCGCGGACGGGTTCTCTTCGAAGGCGCGCCCATTTCTGGTGCCACCGTCAAGGTCGAGGCGGCGGACCAATCGGTGGCTTCGGCCCGGGGATTCGGGCAGCGGGATCCGCGCTTCGCCTCGCAGATGGTGATGCCCCCCGCGCCCGAGGCCTTTCAGAAGCTGAGCACGGACAGCAAGGGCATCTTCTTCTTCAGCCGAAATCCCAAGCTCATCACGACCTATTACGTGACGGCGACGGCCCAGGCCGGATCCCTCGAGGCGGCGGCATGCATTCCCCAGGGGCAGAGCGAGGTGACCCTCCATCTCGTGCCGACCACGGATGATGACGGGGAGCTCGTGATCGACCTGCCAGGTCGATTCCAGGGGCTGCCGGTGACCGTTCAGGTCGAGGGGGTGCCCCGGGATCCCTTTGTTCTCCCCGGCGGCGAGGATCTTCGGATCGAAGGGCTCTCAAACGGCATCTGGAGCGTGCATGCCCGTTGGCACGGCAAGGTCGTGGTCGACCGGGCGATCGTGGAGGTGGGGGAAGACCCTGGCAAGGCGACGGGCCGGCTTCCCAGGGGCGCCATCGATGGCCGTGGCGCTGAGGAACTCCTAAGGGATCAGCTTCGGCGGAAGTAGCGGGCCCCGCGCGCTACTATTCCCGGCGTGAACACCCTCAACCTCGACGGCTCGTCCCTTTCCCTGAACGACCTCGCGCCCCTCGTTGGCGGAGGCTCCCTTCGGCTCTCCTTGGACCCGAGCGTCTACGACGGCATCCGCGCCTCCCGGGCGATGGTGGATGCCCACGTTGCCGCGGGCGACGTCGTCTATGGCCTCACGACCGGCTTCGGCAAGCTGAAGAACGTGGCGGTGCCCAAGGAGGACCTTGTGGAGCTCCAGCACAACCTGATCGTGTCGCACTGCGTTGGGGTGGGCGAGGCGATGCCGGTGCGGGAGGTGCGCATCGCCCAGGTGCTGCGGCTCAACAGCCTGCTCCGGGGCGTCTCGGGCGTTCGCCCGGAGCTCGTGGATTACCTGCGCGACGTCTTCAACGCGGGCTTTGTGCCCGTCGTGCCCCAGCAGGGCTCGGTGGGGGCCAGCGGGGACCTCGCGCCACTTTCTCACATGGCGGCGGCCATGATGGGCTTTGGCGAAGCGTGGGTCCTTGGGCCGGATGCGGCGGTCGGCTCGCCGCTGCCCGCGCGCGAAGCACTGGACGCGGCGGGCCTGGCGCCCCTTGTGCTCCAAGCCAAGGAGGGGCTCGCGCTGATCAACGGCACCGAGATCATGAAGGCCTCCGGGGTCGTGAGCGTGCTGCGGGCTACCAACCTCTCGAAGGCGGCCGATGCGATCGCTTCCCTTTGCATCGAGGCGCTCAAGGGCAGCGTGCGTCCGTTCCAGGACCTGCTCGCGCAGCTCAAGAACAACGAAGGCCAGCGGCGCACGGCGCAGAACGTGCGGGCTTGCCTGGCCCATTCGGAGGTGCTGAGCTCCCACGAAGACTGCGACCGAGTGCAGGATCCTTATTCCCTGCGCTGCGTGCCACAGATCCACGGCGCGGTCAAGACGGCCCTTGCCCACGTGACCGACGTCTTGACGGCTGAACTCAACGCCGTCACCGACAACCCACTCGTTGTTCCAAAGACGGGCGAGGTCTTCAGCGCGGGGCTCTTCCACGGCCAGCCCCTGTCGATGATCCTCGACTACCTTGGGCTCTCCGTGTGCACCCTCGCCAATGTGTCGGAGCGCCGCGTCGAGCAGATGGTGAACCCTGATCTCTCCGGATTGCCTGCGTTCCTGTCCCCGAAGCCTGGCCTGCACTCTGGCCTCATGATCGCGCAGTACGCCGCCGCGGCCATCGCAAGCGAGAACAAGGTCTACGCACATCCCGCATCGGTGGACACCATCCCCACGAGCGCGAACCAAGAGGATCACGTGTCCATGGGCGTCACCGCGGCACGCAAGACGCGCATGATCCTCGACAATGTGGAAGCGGGCCTTGGGATCGAGCTCGTTTGCGGCGCGCAGGCCCGTGAATTCACAAAGGATCTTCGGGCGGGCCGGGGGGCAGAAGCCGCCTACCAGGCGCTGCGCCGGGTGGTGGAGCCCCTCGAGGGGGACCGTTACCTCCAGCCTGACCTCGCAGCGGCCAAAGACTGCATCGCATCGGGCGCCTTGGTGGCGGAAGTCGAGGGCGCCATCGGCCCGCTGCTTTCGTAAGGCCGCGATCGTTCGGCGGCTCTTCCTTTTTGATGAAGGAGCAGGCCATTGTTTCTGCCTGCCGAAATCCCGATGATCTGGCGCGCGCGATCCGACGTCCGGGTCGCGCGCGTCTGCGTATTCCTCCTCCTTCGCCCATGACTCAACTCTCCCTTGAGGCGCGCATTGCCTCGGAACTGAACGTCCGTGAAGACCAGGTGGCCTCGGCCATCGAGATGCTGGACGAGGGCGCGACGGTCCCTTTCATCGCGCGCTACAGGAAGGAGAGAACCGGCGGACTCGACGACGTGCAGCTGCGCGCCCTCGAGGAGCGGCTCACGTACCTGCGGGAACTGGACGCGCGGAAGGAGACGGTGCTCGAGGCGATCCGTTCCCAGGGCAAGCTCGACGCGAAGCTAGAGGCAGCGATCCTCGCGGCCGATACGAAGACGCGCGTCGAAGACCTGTACCGGCCCTACAAAGTGAAGCGCCGCACGAAAGCGCAGATCGCGCGGGAGCGCGGGCTCGACGTGCTTGGGCTGAGCCTGCTCGAGGATCCCTCCCAGGATCCGCTGGTGGCGGCGGCGAAGTTCGTCGACCCGGCCAAGGAGGTGCCCGACGCGGAAGCCGCTCTCGAGGGAGCGCGTGATGTGCTGATCGAGACGTTCTGCGACGACCCAGAACTCTCTGGGGGCCTGCGCGAGCACGTGTGGAGCGAGGCGCGGGTCAAGACGGTCGTGGAAGCCGGCCAGGAAGAGGCTGGGGCGCGCTTCCGTGACTACTTTGACTACCACGAGCCCATTCAAAACGTGCCGAGCCACCGTGCCCTCGCCATGCTGCGGGGACGAGCGGAAGGCGCAATCACGTTGAACCTGGCCCTCGACCGCGAGGACAAGCGCCTTGGCGAGGACTCCACGAACGTCTGTGCTTCGCGGGTCATGCGACGCTTCGGCATCGAGAACCAAGGGCGCCCCGCGGACGAGTGGCTCACGGGCGCGGCGCGCTTGGCGTGGCGGGCGCGGCTTTCGCTGCGCATCGAGATGGACCTGGTGACCCGCATGCGTGAGGCGGCCGAGCTCTCGGCCATCGAGGTCTTCGCCCAGAACCTCAAGGCGCTGCTCCTCGCGGCGCCGGCGGGGCCGCAGGCGATCCTCGGTCTCGACCCCGGTCTGCGCACGGGCGTCAAGGTGGCGGTCGTGGACCGCACCGGCCAGGTCGTCGCCACCGATACGATCTACCCGACGCCGCCGCGGAACGACGTCGAGGGCTCCCTGCGCGTTCTCGAGAAGCTCGTCCGGGCCCACAACATCTCCCTCGTGAGCGTCGGTAACGGCACCGGCTCACGGGAGACGGATCGGGTGGTGGTGGATCTCATGCGCCGGATGCCCGACGTGAAGCTCCAGAAGATCGTCACGAACGAGGCCGGCGCGTCGGTGTACTCCGCCTCGGAGCTGGCTTCGAAGGAGCTGCCGCACCTGGACGTTTCCCTGCGCGGTGCGGCGTCCATCGCGCGCCGCGTGCAGGACCCCCTGGCGGAGCTGGTCAAGATCGAGCCCAAGGCCATCGGCGTGGGGCAGTATCAGCACGACGTCAATCAGGTCAAGCTCGCGCGGTCCTTGGACGCGGTCGTGGAGGACTGCGTGAACGGCGTCGGGGTCGACGTCAACACCGCGTCGGCGGCGCTGCTGGAGCGTGTGGCGGGCATGAGCAAGGGGCTCGCAGACAACCTTGTTCAGTACCGGAACCAACACGCAGCCTTCAAGCGCCGCAAGGACATCCTCAAGGTGCCGCGCCTCGGCCCCAAGGCCTATGAGCAGGCCGCTGGGTTCCTGCGCATCATGGGCGGCGACAACCCCCTCGATGGATCCGCCGTGCACCCCGAGGCGTACTCGGTGGTCGAGCGCATTGCCAAGAATGCGGGGCGCGACGTGGCGTCGATCATCGGCGACGCGGCGTTCCTCAGATCGTTGAAGCCCGCCGACTACGTCGACGAAACCTTCGGCCTTCCGACGATCACCGACATCCTGCGCGAGCTCGAGAAGCCCGGGCGCGATCCGCGGCCCGAGTTCAAGACGGCGGCGTTCAAGGAGGGCGTTGAGCGCATCCAGGACCTCGCTCCGGGCATGGTGCTCGAAGGCGTTTGCACCAACGTCACCGACTTTGGTTCCTTCGTGGACATCGGCGTGCACCAGGACGGCCTCGTGCACATCAGTCAGATGTCGCGCACCTTCATCAAGTCGCCCTCCGAAGTCGTGTCGGCGGGGGACATCGTGCAGGTGAAGGTCATGTCCATTGACCTCGAGCGCAACCGCATCGCCCTTTCCATGCGGCTTGATGACGAGCCGGGCGAGACCCGCGGGGGTGGAGCTCAACGGGACGGCGGCGCGCGGCCAGCCCCGAGGTCACGGAGAGGTGGCCCCCGCGGGGGGCAAGGGTCCGGGTCCCAGCAGAGCTACATCCCGAAGGCGGAGCCCCTCAAGAACAACCCCTTCGCGAAGGCCTTTGCGAAGATCGACAAGACGAAAGGGGCGGGGAAGTAGCTCGATTCCAGCGTGGGGGTCCCTGCGTGGGGGTCCCTGGGTCTTGGCTCAGGCGCACCGGCCCACGCGGCCGGGCACGTCGAGTGCGTGCACCCCCGGATGCGCTGTCAGAAACCGTACCGGAGGCCCAGCGCGAGAACGTTGGAGCCTCCGTCCACGTCGCTGAAAAGCCCGAACACTCCGGAGCGATGGTGGACCCTCACGAAGGTCTGCCAGTCCGGGGCCTTGGGAAGTTCGAAGGCGACCTCGACGGCGATGTGATAGAGAAGTTGGGTGGCGCCGGTGTCGGGATGGAATTGCTCCTCGAGGGCCGGTGTCTCCGTGGCCCACGAAAGGCCGTTGCCAAACGCGATCGAGGAGTCGATCCAACGGTCCCACGGGAGGGAGAGCCATCGAAACACGGCGAGCCCGGCGAACTCCTGGTGATCCTGGTCTCCAAACCACTGGACGAAGTTGCCCTCGAGCTCCCAGCGGTAATGCTCCGAGGGTTCGGCGATGACCTGGCTGACCGCGGCGGCCACGAGGGTGGCGTCCTCGAAGGACAGCGGTCGGAAGAGCGCGATCTCTTCGGGCAGGGAGTTGTCGGTGTAGGGGCCCGCGTAAACGCTCGCGAAGCGTTGCCCCTCCGATTGGCATGAGGGGCCTAAGCAGGCAGCGACCACAAGCGCGGCCGCCGCCCTTACCCGGAGGCCGCCGTCGGCCCCACCTAAGCCCGACACCCTTCAGGTCCCTCCCTAAGGACCTCCGTCGTCGTCTTCGTCGTTCTCAGTGTGTGAGGCATTTGGTGGCGGCACTCCAGGTGTTCTTGCGGGCGCGTGTCTGCGGCCCGCCCTTCTGTCGTCGTAGCCAGGTCCCTCAGACTTGGTCGAGGAGCTCGCCACGGAGCCTAATCTGTCTGCGCCCGCGCCTATGATCTCGGAACCGGGCCAGGCGCCGCGCCACCGAGTGACGCACGGCGTCCGTGGCGTCGGCGAGGGCGGAGAAGGGCGTCTCGCGCGTTTCGTGCACGACGATGCCGCCGCCCGTTTGCACCTTCGCTTCGATCTTGCATCGAATGTCGACGCCGCCCCTTGGCCCGTTGATATCGGTGAACTGCACGCGCACCCAAGTCACTTGCTCGCGGAATCGAAGCAGGGCATGGCGCACCCGCTCCTCGGCGTGGGCCCTCAGTCCCTCCGTCATCTTCATTCCGTTCGCTCTGATCTCAAGATTCATGATTGGCCTCCGCCGCCATCGGTTTTCGGTCAGCCGAGGGCGAAGAACGGTTCCTCGCCCCGGCACCCACAACATCGGCGAGACGGCCTGTTCTGCTCAGGGGGGTCCTTGGGTACGCTTTGCGTCGAAAAAAGCGACGCTTCGAGCGATTCCCCCATGCACTGGCTCAACTACCACCACCTGCACTACTTCTGGGTCGTCGCCCATGAGGGCAGCATCGCCGCGGCGGGCCGGCGTCTCCATGTGGGGCGGCCGTCGATCAGCGCCCAGCTCAAATCGCTCGAGGCGAGCGTGGGGTCGGCCCTCTTCGAGCGCCGCGGCAGGAGCCTTGAGCTGACGCCCACCGGCCACGTGGTGAAGAGCTACGCGGATCAGATCTTCCAGCTCGGGGAGGAGCTGAGCAGCGTCGTGCGCGGCACCGCCCGTGGGCGGCTGCGGCCCCTGCGCATCGGAGTCGCCGACGTCATGATGAAGCTTGTCGCGTTTCGCCTGCTGGAGCCGCTGCTCGCCGAAGAGAATGGACCCCAGGGCATGGGGGATGGGGAGGTCATCCGCGGCCTGCGGTGCACCGAGGGCTCGCCGAGAACGCTCTTCGCCGCCCTCGCGGTGCACGACCTCGATCTCGTCCTCACCGACATCCCTGTCTCTTATACACATCTCCGAGCCCACGAGACTAGGCATGATCTCG
>CAJXRJ010000359.1 GCA_913058555.1 uncultured bacterium | reverse complement strand
CGCCAAAGGGGCCGGCTGGGGCGGAGCAGGCTCGTAGGGAGGAGCTCCTGGGCCCGGCAGCGTAGGAGCGCTGGACGGGCCCGGCACCGGGGGAAGCGGGGTGAGCTGGATCGTCGGTTGACGAACGGCGCCCGGTTGCCCGTGGGCGCCCGTTTGCCCGTGGGCGCCGGAGCCACGGGTCTCCGCACGCCTCGTATCGCCCTTCTGATTCACGAGCACGTCCGAGAGCGTCCGTTGGTCGATGGCGTTCATGGCGAGCAGGACCTCGCCGACGCGCTTGCCCCTGCTCACCCGTTGGAGCAGAAGCGCCTTCTCCAGCTGATCGGGGGCGATGAGCCCACGGCGCAGCAGGATCTCGCCGACCTTCTCCGAGTTCACCACGTGGAAGACACCGCCGGGCGAAGAGTCGTCCGCGCCGCGCAACGCTTGCAGCTGCGACTCGATGTATCCGAGCAGCTCGCGCACGAACTGCACCGACCGAGTCTCGTCGAGGCCGCCTTCCATCAGAACAAGCCCGAGCAACCGACCCGACATCTCGCAGAGCGGTGTCAGGGTCTGGAAGCCAGAATCGTCAACGGCTTCCGCCAGGCCGACGAGCGAATCCCTCGACTCGTACAGTCGGTTGCGCTCGCCGCGTTCAAACCCGTTGAACGATCGCTCGAGTTCACGCAGCCGTTGTTTGATGGGATCTTGGGCGTCGGTCATGGCCTTAGTGGCAGGGCGATTCGGGAGTCGCCCTTACGTAAGAGAGATCGGGTGTGGTGACTTCTCACCTGGAGACGGGTTGCGGGTTCGCCAGTGGAGTTCCCATGTTCCGCACAGAGCTCAGGTTCCATGGTGGCACTCGGGAGAGCGGAAATGGGGTGACGTGTCATGGGGCCGGAAATACTTTCCTATGCAGCGGCGAGGAGCTGCCTCTGCCGCTCGAGGACGTAGCGGAGGATCCGCTCCGCCTGGCTGTCCGCGTTGAGGGTGCGCTCCATGTCGATGCGAAAGCCGACGCGGAACTTGCCTTCGACCTTGGTGCGGTGCACGAACGCCACCCGAAGGTCAAACGCCTCCCCATCGCCCGGGAGGTTGAAAGCCACGCGCATCGGCAAACGCTTCGGAAAGGCGACATCGTTCTTCGGCGCGAGCCAAACCGAGAGCCCCGAGCTGGAGAGATCGTGGACAGGAACCGAGCGCGCCTCGTCGGCTCCGGGCAAATGAAAATGGGCCCGCAGGGGCCGGCCGCGGGCATCCGCGGGGGGGACCCGAAAGGCCTGCCTACGGTTGAAAAAGCGCCACTGGGGCTCCTTGAGCTGCGTGTAGAGGCGCTCGGTGTCGCTGAACTGGACGCCGATGCGAACCCCCTCCGGCACGTCGCGAAGGCCCTTCACGACGCCCTTGACGAATAGCTGAGGCATGCCCTTACCCCCTACCAACAGGCGCAGCACGATCTCATCGTCGACACTCAAGGTCGCGCCGGACTCCGGGCCCACGATCACGCCACAGCCCCTTGCGCTTAAGTCGTCAAGCACCGCCTTCACCGGGCCCGATTTGAAGGCCACAAAGACCTCCGAGTCGTCGCCGGCGGACCGGACGCGATAGGTCGAACGCTGATCGGGATTGCGGTTTGGGAGCTTCAAGGCGATTCGCCCGGCCGAAACTGGCGATTACGCTGCTGCCGTTAGGCCTGCAGCGACAGGGCGTTCCCTTGCCATCGACGAAAGGACCACCGGCCCATAAGGGAAGGCCCCAAGGACCCGCCGCAAAAGCTCAATCTCGGACAGTCCGCCCGTCGCTCAGAACCGGAATTGAATTCCTAGTACCGCCCAACCGAAGCGCGCGTCAGACAACCCGTCCAAGATGCCGAGGTCCTGGTAGCGGAACATGGAGGCGCCCCCGTGGAAGGACATCTCCGGGCCCAACTGGTGGCGCCAATGCATCTGAATGACCGTATCGGAGAAGCCGCCACGCTTGTTCTCCTCGGCGTGGATCGTCTCCACCCCATCGTCGTAGGGAGCGTCCCCGGCGCCAAGGTCCACGAGCAACGGATAGCCCAGGTCCACGGGCCCAAGGCCGGGATCAAGCTGGGCCGGCCCCTCGCCGAGGAGCTCAAACTCCACCTTTGCCGAGGCGTCTTGGATCAACCCGTGGGACCCAAGGTCCTCAAGGGACCAGGTCGCGCCCTCCCAGGGATCGCCGGCCTCGTCCTCGGCACCATCCGCCGATTCCATGGCGACGATGGCGAGATCAAGCGTCGGGTGAACGGAGGCCCACTCCGCTTTCGAGACCCTCGGGCGGGCGTCCATCACAGCCCGCGTCCCGTCGGTCGCGCAGCTCACAAGCCCCATCCCGGCGGCCATCGCCGCGAGCCTGTGGGCCCACGTCGGACATATCTTTTGGGCGCGGCGGTGATCCATCGGAGCGCCTGCGCGTATCGGCGGCTCCAGGGAGCTGCTCCGCTTGCAGGCTCCGCATGAATCGACTGGTCCGCGGCGGCGACTTGGGCCAATTATTCGGCGGCCATCGACGAGTGGCTGCTTTGCGCCAAAAGGAGTCGCATCGACCGCAGTCTGAGGCAGCGCGCTCTCGATCGAGATACAGAGTCATCCCGTTCTCGATACGGCACCCACCTATCTCACGACGGGCCTCAGCGACGCGAGTCGCTTTGCGCGCGGAGGCGCCATCCCACCTGACGCGAAACCTGGTGGGCAATGGCTTGGGCATCCAGGGACCCTGGCAGACGCACGAATTGTTTGTCCCGGGAGATGCAGCCCTGCTTGAAGGTCTGGTACTCCTCGGGATCCAAGCGAATCCCAAGTAGGAACAACTCGGTGTCCAGGCCGAGCTGCTCTTGCAGCTTGGCAGCACGCGCTTCTTCGTCTTGCGTCGTATCGATCACGACGGCGGAGAATGTGCCCGCGCCAAGCTCAACACCGAGCCGCGCAACATCAAGCTCATCCGTAGGCCCCATGAAGAGCGTCACCTCTCGGCCGCTAAGAAGCTCCTGCACTTCGGCGAGCAACTCCTCCGGACGGCGGGCCTCCTCAGGGCTGACGTCGCCCTTAGCCGCTCCGTCGCGGCCGGCGCCATCCGAGCTCTGGCTTTCCACGGGTCGAGGGGACGATCCTGTCGAACGGTTGTCCGCTTGCCCCTCGTCTTCTGATCGCCCACCGGTGCGGCCGTCGCGGGTTGGGAAGGCATCCAGGATTTTCCCAAGGGCCTTCTCGGTCTCTGAATCAGGCGACTCGACGCGACTCCGGAGCGGGTCGAGTACGTCCGTCAGCCCACGGTCGTTGCGCTCAAGGCCCCTCTTTACCCACTCGTCGAGGGCGTGACGCAGGGATTCCACTTCACCGGCGCTAAGGGGTCCCTCGCCGCGCAGTTTGCTGATGTGATAGCGAACCTTCGCGACCAGCTGTCCCCTTTCGCGGCGGCCCTTCACCTGAGCCAATATCTCCCGCGAGGAACGCCGCATGCGCTCCAAGAGGTCCTTGGAACCGGAAGGGTCCGCGGGGTCGTCAAGACGCATGAAGCGATCGACGTAAATGCGGTAATGGGTCGTCTGGTCCTTCAGCCAGAGGAAGACATCGCGCTGATCACTATCGCTGCGCGTGGGCGCTTCCGCGAGGCTCTGCAACAACGCCGACTGGGCCTCTGCGAGCAGGTACAGGAAAGCCGGAGGGGGAGTCTTTTGGAAAGCGCCGCCCTCGTCCAGCTCCATCGCGATCTCAGCCCCCGCGGCCAACGTGTCGTAACAGTCCGCTACCCGGTCGAGCTTTTTGGCCGCCTCTTCGTCCACATCGAGCGCGTCTGTTTCGGAGATGCGCCGGCCAAAGGGCAGGTCGAGCATCCATGTGCCCGTATCGGGAAGCGAACTCAACCGAGTTCGCAGCGACACCTCGCGGGCTTCGATCTGCGCCGCAAGCTCTTCCGTGCCTTCGGCCAGGGCCTGGGAACGCTTGTCGAGGGACAAGCGGCACGCGGCCGCCTTCCACCGGGCTCGGGTCACGACCACCGAGAGCCTTGAGGTCACACGCTTCGCGGGGGCAGCATCGCCTCCACCGGGCGTCGGATCGGGCTGGGCACCACCGGAATGTCCGCGGGCGGCGGGAGTCAAGACCCCATGGCTGCGTTCGCGGCTGGGCTTCGGCAGGCGATCGAGCTCACGTCCCAGCCAAGCGTTGACCGTAATCAACGATCGGCGAACGTCATCTTGATCCGCTGCGGCTCGCAGACACGTCTCGAGCAACACGCGGAACGCGTCGGTCACTGGACGGGGCGTTTCGTTCTCCACGGGCGAGTGAATGGGCTGCAGGCAAGCGGGGGGTAAGTTCAAGAACAGGTCCCTGAGTTTGCGGACCCGAGGCCTTGAAGTGAAGAAAGGAACATCGGCGGGCTAGGAATTCGGGTCGTCGCCGCCATGCAAGCTCCCCCAGTGGTGGGCGCAAGATCCCGCGCAGTGAGGATTTATCCTATCCACCACTCGCTGCCTTTCCCGCGCCCGGCACGGCAAGGCCCTGCCTGGAAGTTGGCCCCAAGCAGCCTTCCCACCCACGGCAAGCCCAATGAAGGTGAGAGCTGGCCGCTATCGCGCCCGCGGCGTGAAACGCTGCGGGCGCGATTCGAAACTAATCCGTCATACCTGGACCCAACACAACGGCGTTTCCGAGGAGTCTCGCGGTGCCCCGCCACGACCCTCGAAAAACCGGCGAAGTCGCAAACGAAACCACCTGCCCACGACCAAGTTTTTCCACCGTGAGCCACGCCGAGTCCGCAATGCGCACCCGCGCCTCTGGCCAGAGCAGCCCTGAAAGTCGAAGGGAATCCTCCGCCGAAAGGCGCACGGCTGCCCTGCCCTTGGTCATGAGAACCCGTGAACCCGCAAAGGGGACCGCGCGCTCAGCACTAGGAATCCCCGATGTGATCCAGCTGTGCTCGTCGAATTCCCCACGGAGGATGACGCCCGCAGGGGAGAATCCCCGGCGCCAACGGTCGAGGTCCGAGGGGTCCTCCTTGTCGTCGCTATCGGCCTTGTCCTTGGGGGTCGCTGCGCTGGAGGGCGCTGCCTCAGAAGTTTCAGGATCGCCCGCTGGCGCCGCATCTTCCGCCTCGGTGGCCCCTGGGCCCGCCGTGGCCCCGCCGCCTAGACCGTAGAGGCTCGACCTATCCACGGTCACCGAGCGGGACTCCCGCTGCCTCTGCGCCGGCCAAACGTAGTCGTCAAGATCCTCGAGGACGTCACGCCGAAGCCGGTTGGAGGAGAGTGGGAGCTTCGCGTCCGCAATGGCATGGGCCGAAGATCCGATGGCGACGAGCGTGCCACCCGCCCGAACCCAGGTCTCCAGCGCGCCGCTTTGCTCCCCCAGCACGGAGCCGGCCCCCGGCGGCGCGATCAGCACGTTGTACTGCTTGAGATCCACATCGCCGAAGGACTGGGCGTCGACGAGGGTCGCGGAAAGGGAAAGTTCACGGTCCACGTAGCTCCACGCGTGACCGAAGCCCGTCGGCGACACAGGCGAGTTCGAGACGATCGCGACCTTCGGTGCCTCGAGGAGCTCGAAGTGTCCACCGCCAAGGTCAGGACCGCTTCCCGGCGCCCGGCCCGAAAGCACCGCATACACCCGCGCCCCCGATCGCCGCGCGGCGTCCAGGATGCGCTCTTCCATGCCGTCCTGGTTCTCGTGCCTGCGGATCAAGAACGAGCCCCGGAGGAAGGAGCGCACCATGGGCGCACCGTCCGCCCCACGCACGGACGCTTCGAACTCCTTGTCGGAAACGTGGAGCTCGAGCCCCGCTTCCAGCGCCATCGCGGCGAACGCCAAAGAACGTCCGTCCTCACCATCGGCGGCCCACGCATAAGCACCCGCTAGGTCGCCCACCGGCCCCGAAGGCGCCGTGAGATTGCCCTGAATTTCATAGGGCACGGAGGTCGCGTCGATCCATGAGCAGTCGAGGCCCATCTGGTGGCCGAGGTTCCAACCGGTCACGTCGTAGATCTTCGAGCCTTCCGCGCGCTCAATCGACGCGCGCTCCTTCTCGAGGAACTCCTGATCCAGCATGGGATCAAACTCCAAATAGGTGCGCACCATGGCCCCCTGGGGTTGGCTCGCTGGAATGAGCCAGGTGCCCGCCGGGAACGCCGCTCCCCCATCGCCGGGGTCCCCAAGAGCATGGGCCACCGCGTCCGCGTTGAAGGCCTCCGTCGCACGACGTACCTCGATGCCTTGGCCGATGATCGTGCGCAAGAACCGCGCGTCGCGATCGATATCCCCGCTCGGCCGTACCGCGAAGACACGACCCGCGAGGCGCGTGTCGGGCGCCACGGCCTTGCGCCGGTGAGCGATGTAGTCCCGCAGGATGGGAACGCGATTCTCCGAGAAGGTCAGCACGTTCGCCATGCTCGCGGCCACCTGGCCGTGCACCGTTTCACGGTAGGAGACGATCTCACCCGACTCACGCTCAAGGGGTGCGCCGATCGTGCGGCCCTGTTCGTAGAGCATCCCAATGGCGCCCGTCAGGCTGCCCCATGCGTCCGAGTACCCGGGGTACAAGGCATCCGCCCACTCGCGCGTGTAGTAGCCCCAACCGTAGGAATCGAAGGCCTTCGCTGCCCCGGCCGCAAGCACGGTCTGCCAGTGATCCAGTCGCTCGGGCAGGTGCTCGTTCCGGGGTGCCGCCTGGGGATAGAAGAGGAACGTATCGAGGCCGCTCATCTCGTGGGCGTCCACAAAGAGCTGGGGCGGATACTCCTGGAGGATCGCCCAACGCCCCCGCGTTTCAGGGGCCTCGCCCGCCATCCAATCCCGGTTCATATCGAACAGGAAGTGATTGCCCCGGCCGCCCGGCCAGCGCCCCCGCTGCATCGAGCCATTGTCGAGGTTGGCGCGGTAGCCCGCGGACTGAACGACCATCGAACGGATGCGCTCGCGGCCGTCGGGGTTCAGGCAGGGGTCCAAGACCACGACGACCTCGTCGAGCAAGCCCATGACCTCTGGGTCCGTGCAGGCCGCCAAGTGATAAGCCACGGGTACGGCGGCCTCCGTCGCTGACGTTTCGTCCCCATGGATCCCATAGCCCATCCATGCGATCGCTGGCTGGCCGCCGATGGCCTCGTCAAGATCGTCACGGCCCCGGGGGTCCCACATGGCCTGCGCGACCTGTTGAATCTCACCGAGCCGCGCATGGTTCGCGGGGGACGTGATGATGCAGACCATCAAAGGCCGTCCTTCGTACGTCTCCCCGTAGGGCACCATGCGGGCGCGATCCGATGTCGCAGCGATGGCCTCCAGCATGGTAGTCACCTCGTCGTGGGAGGCGACGCGGCTCCCCAGGGGGGCGCCGAAGAGCCCCTCGGGGTCCGTGACCTTCGGGTCGTAGACCGCGCCTGGGAAGAAGGGCTCCGCCCATGCGTGGGCGGCATCATCCCCAAGACGAATCGGCGCATGGGGCGGGAGGACCGGCTGCTCCCCTTGCGTCGCGGCCCTCACAGGAGAGGCGGGCAAGAGGAAAGACGGGGGCGTGGCAGATGCCAGGCACGTGGCGAAGAGGAGAGTCGATAGCATGGGGGTCTGTCTCTTATACACATCTCCGAGCCCACGAGACTAGGCATGATCTCG
>CAJXRJ010000358.1 GCA_913058555.1 uncultured bacterium | reverse complement strand
GCTCCGAAGCCTGTCGCTGCTCGTTGGTGCTTCCCTCCCGGGCGCGCCGAATGAGTTCGAGGCCGGCAGCGTGGCTGCCACGGGGACCATCTAGAACAGCCGCCTCCAGGTAGTCGAGGGGTTCGCCCTTGGCGAGCAGGTACCCCACCTTCCACCCATCCCCGTCCCGGCCGAATCGCTGCTCGCCGTAGTAGTTCGGCACGCCGCGCTGGGAGAGGACTCCGAGGCGCTCCGCGATCGCGTCGCGGTCTGACGGACCGCCCAATCCGGTCAAGCGAAGGTGGAATCGGTTGCCGCGCAGCTGGCCCAAACGAAGCTTGCGCCGGCACCGGAGCGGGTCTTTGATGTGGATATCATCGAGCTCGAGTGCCAGCAACGCCTCTGGGTCCACGTGCTCAAGCGACATGCGCTGGCGCGTGACCGCCTTGGCATCCTTCCTTCCCGCAAACGAGACGTCGCCGGCATCCCGCCCCAGCTTCCTGGCGATGCGCCGTGCTGCCTCAGGCGTCGAGACACCGCGCTTCTCCACCGTGAACCAGATGTGCGTCCCGGAGCGGTCCGTTTCGGGCGGCCCGTCCTCGAGCTCCTCGACAATGAAGTCTTCGGCGGACTCGCGGAAAGTGAAGGAAGGAGGAGGGGTCGACATGGATTTCCTGTGGGGCCCATGTCCGCGGCGAATCGAAATCGACGGCCCCGCGGGGCTCCACTTGGTGGAGCCTCCGCGGGGCCTTTCAGGGTGCAGCTCAAGCGGGCGCTGCGCCGGACACGGAGCCCTGGGCAGTCCCTACTGGAACGTCACGCGAACGGCATTCGAGAAATTCGACACGGGGCCGGGGTTGTTGTCACGGTACCAGAGCTGCCAGCCCCAAGTCTCGCCTGCGATCGCGGGAACCATCCCGCCTGCTGCAGTAGGTATCTGCATGAGATCGATCGACTGAACAAACCGGCCATCGCCGCTCGTATTGAACACGAACTGGTTGTAGCGGCCAACATCCGAGCCGTTGAGACAGAAGTCCCCTTGGCTCCCATTGAACTGGCTCAAAAGGCCGGTGCTTTGGGAGGTGGCGATGAGCCCGAAAGAGCCCGGCGGCAGGTCTGCGAATCGAAGCGTCAGGTCGTTCGCCAAGACGAGGTCGCTTCCCGTAATCCAGAACTTGGCAGGCCGGCCCGTGGAGTTGGGGGCATTCGGATCGCAGGAAGGCGTACCGATCGGCGACGCCGGCACGACCAAAACCTCCACGCGCCAATCCGCGCTCGCGACCGGGGTCCCGTCATCGGTGCCCGTGAAGACGATCACGCTCGTTCCGAGCTGGTCCACTGTGGGAGTGAATGTCGCCATCGAGACCGCGGGGTTACCGGGAACCGCCGAGGTGCTGAAGCCCGCAAGGCCCCCAGCGACGCCGCCCCCATCGTCGGTCAGGGTCACCACCTGACCGGACTCGGGGCCGATGGCCTCGACGTTGAAGTTGAGGGTCTGGCCCACCTCGACCTGGAGCGAATTCGGCGAGTTCACGAAGACCGGTGGGACGTTCGTGCCGCCGCTCGCCACGGAGAAGCAGATCGTTTGGCCGTCCAAGTAGTCCACCCCATCGTTTGCGCCACCGGGGCCGTCATAGGCGTTGCCTGCCGCGTCGAATCGACCGATCAAGAAGAAGTCCGTTCCGTTGCCTTGATTGGCCCCTGCCGTGGCAGGGATCCCCCCTAGGCCTCCCGTGCCGTTCGAAGCGTCCCCGGTGGTCCACTGCATGTCGTCGTAGCAGAAACAGACGTTGTTCCCGACGCCAATCAGCGGATCTGCGCCGTCCGTCAGGATCAGTTGGAACGTATTCAGCCGCGAAGTGTCGCTGCTATAGAAGCCCACGTGGTCCCACGTGATCACCATCCGGTTGACCGGATCGCCGCCCGCGGTCGTCCACTCGCGGTACCAGACAACGCCGTCGGTGCCGTCGTTCCCGTCGGTGTCTACGTCGCCCCAGAAGGGCGCCACCATCGGGAACCCGGCGATCGGAAACCCTGAGGAGCTGTAGGTGCCGAAGGCCTGGCCGAAGGACACGTTGCCATTGTTGTTGACGAAGATGTCGCTCCAGGCCGTGCCGTAGAAGTCAAAGGCCCACGAAGACAGCGGGATCTGCGCGCTTCCATCGTCGTTCCGATCGCAGTTGAACCCGAATGTGAACGGAACCACCTGGAAGGAGCCGTCGAGGGGCACACAAAGCGTGGGTGAGAATTGCGAGCAGGGCCCTGCCGCGGCGGCCACCGGCGGCCGGAAGGGCTTGGGGGCGATGGGCAAGGGCCCCCCGGGGGCCCCAGGCGCGGATATCTGAACGGGCGAAAGAGCCAGAGCGAGTGTGGTGAGCAGCATCGTATTGATGGGTCGGTTCCCCAGCCGCACCAGGTGCGGCCGGAGGGGGACAGTCAGAGGGCGGGGCCGCGCTTCGCGAACCCTCTTTTGCCTGACTGGCCGGCCGAGCCACCATCAACAGACTTTCTCCGCTCAGCTCAGGATTTCTTTCACGACCCTCGGACCGTGGGACGGCCCAATGAGCCGCTGGTCGAGCCCCTGGAAGGGGAACCGCATGCGCTCGGGGTCGAATCCCAGGAGATGCAGAATTGTCGCCTGCAGATCCCGGACCGAGACCCCGTCGGTGGCCACCGTGGCCCCCAGCTCGTCGGTTTCCCCGTGCACGTACCCCTTCTTGATGCCCGCCCCGGCGAGCCACATCGTGAAGCAGTTCGGCTGGTGGTCCCGGCCAAGGAACTTCGACCCGCCCCGGGCCTCGAGCATCGGCGTCCGGCCGAACTCCCCGCCCCAGACCACGAGGGTGTCCTCGAGCAACCCAGAATCGCCCAGGTCCTTCATCAGAGCTGCGATCGGGCGATCGGTCTCCTTGCACTTTTCCGGGTACTTCGTGATCAGGTCGTCCCCTGCCCCCGTGCCATGGATGTCCCAGCCCCAGTCGTAGAGCTGAACGAAACGCACGTCGCTCTTGAGGAGGTTCCGCGCGAGCAGGCAGTTCGCCGCGAAGGAGGCCTCCCCCGGTTTCGCCCCGTAGCGCTCGAGCGTCTCCGGTGTTTCCTTGGTGAGGTCGGTCACCTCGGGCACAGAGAGCTGCATGCGGTAGGCGAGCTCATACTGGGCGATGCGCGCAAGGGTCTCAGGATCCCCGTGCCGCCCGTGGTCGTCCTCGTTGAGTCCCTTCAGCACGTCCAACATCCGCCGGCGCATGGGACGACTCAGCCCCTTGGGATCTGACACGTAGAGCACCGCGTCCCCGGCCGACCGCAACCGCACGCCCTGGTACTCCGACGGCAGGAACCCGCTGGACCAGAGACTCTTGCCCCCGGTCGGGTCGCTGCCCCCTGAGACGAGCACGACGAAGCCGGGCAGGTCCTGGTTCATCGAGCCAAGGCCCCAGGTCGCCCACGAACCGATCGACGGCTTGCCCACGGTTTGGTTGCCCGTGTAGAGCAGCATCTCCGCCGGCGCATGGTTGAACTGATCCGTGTACATGGAGCGCACGAGACACACGTCCTTTGCGTACTCCCGGAAGTGCGGCATCTGATCGGTAATCCGCGTACCGAGGGGATCGACGATCGACGAGGGGTGCGGGCTACCGAGCAGCTTCGGCCGGCCCTTGATGAACGCCAGACGGCGCCCTTCGAGGAACTCATCGGGGCAGAGCGTCCCGTCGAGCTGGTCAAGCTTCGGCTTGGGGTCAAACATGTCGTGCTGGGGCGGCGCCCCGGACATCGACAGGTACAAGACGCGCTTCGCCTTCGCGGGAAGCGGCGGCTTCTTCGGGAGCATCGGTGAGGGCCGCGGCGACTCCTGCGCGATGCGAGTCAGTGGGGAAGCCTTGGCCTCCATCGCAGCCATGGCCATGGCCCCGAGGCCGAGCCCTTGCTTGAGGAAAGTCCGCCGCGCCGCGCCGCGCAGGTCCTGGCCCTTGGGGGCTCCGCCGTTGGAATGGGTGTGGGTCATCGGATCAGTCCTTCGTGAGGGCGGCATCGAGGTTGAGCACGGTGCTCGCGACCAGGGTCCAAGCAGCCGCTTCCGCTGCCGCAAGTCCTGCGGGCAAGTCCCCGAGGGGGTCGGTCGCAAACTCGGTCGCCGCCTTGGGGTCGGCGGTAAAGTGAGCGAGCGCGTCGCCATAGAGCGCCACAAGCATCTCCACCTGCCTCTCCGACGGGGGCCGTGACGTCACTTGCCAGACGGCGGAGTCCAGCACCGCGGCAACCGGCATGGAATCCCCGTCAGCGGGGTTCGGCTTCGTCCTCAGGGCCAGAGCGCGCCCGAGGGCCTGGGACGCCTCCACAAAGACCGGATCGTTGAGGGTCACAAACGCCTGCAACGGCGTATTCGTCGCGATCCTCTGCACCGTGCATATCTCCCGGCTCGGGGCGTCGAACGTCGCGAGCATGGGATAGGGGATCGTGCGCCGCAGGAACACGTAGAGCCCCCGCCTATAGCGGTCCTCCCCCATGCTCTCGGCCCAGTTGCGTTGGCCGTTGAAGGCTGCCTTCCAGAGCCCGGCGGGCTGGGGCGGGAAGACGGACGGACCAAAGCGCTTCCGGGAGAGGAGGCCCGACGTCGCGAGCGCCATGTCCCTCACCATTTCAGCTTCCAAGCGCTGGCGCGGGAAACGCGACAACCACACGGCGTCGGGATCGCCGCTTCGCGACGGCCCGCTGAGGGAGGAGCTCTGTCGGTAGGCCTTCGACGTCACGATCGTGCGCAGGAGGTCCTTGTGGTCCCACCCGCTCTCCATGAAGTTCACGGCGAGCCAGTCCAGGAGATCGGGGTGCGTCGGCACCTCTCCCTGGCTGCCAAAGTCCCCCTCCGAGCGCACCAGTCCACGCCCAAACAGCCGCGCCCAAACGCGGTTGACGGTCACACGCGCCGTGAGGGGGTTGTCCCTCGACACGAGCCAGTGGGCCAGGGCCAGACGGTCCGGCGGCATGTCGCTCGGCAGCGCGCCGAACGCCGCGGGAATCGCCGCGCTCACCGGCGCCGCCTTCTGCATGAAGTTGCCGCGAACAAGCACGTGGGTTTGGCGCCGCGCGTCCCCTTCAAGCTCGACCATGACGGGCGTCTTCGGGATGCCCAAGGCATCCTGTTCGGCCGCGATGCGATCCTTCTTGCGCTTCAGGTCCGCCAAGACGGGATCCTGGTCCCGAATGAACGCAGCCACTCGCTTGCGATCCGCTTCGGACCTCGCCCCGGGGGCGGCGGCGAGGGCTCCACGCAGCTCCGAGTCGATCACGACCGGGGGCGGATTCGCCGTGGTCGTGGACAATCGGAAAGTGCCGATCACGTGATCGGCTCCCCATTGGTGCTCCATGGTCACCCTCAGCCGGCCCTCGGCCGGGGAGGCGAGCTGGAAGACCGCCGCGTGGTCACGCCCCGCCTTGCCCCCCACGGCCCAGCCATCCCGCGTGCTGACGGTGCCATTCACTGACTGGCGGGCCTCGAACTTCTTCTGCTCGTGGGTGAAGCTCGTCACGGTCAGCAAGATCGGCTTGGGGTGGCCCGGCCCCATGACCTGCGACTCCGCAAACGCGGGCGCAGGCCCACTTTCCCACTCAGTCGCGCCATCCAACGATTCCCCAAAGAGTGTCACCGTGTATCCGTGGAGGCGCGACGCCAGGTCACCGCCGGTGCGCGTCCAGATGCGAATGCCGGAAAGGTCGACCGTTTCCGCAAGGATGAGCTCCCAGTAGGGATCCGATTCAGTGTCCGTGTGCGTCACCGAATCTCCCTCGTAGTCCCCGTTCGTATCACCGTCGATGGCGCGGCGCGCGTCGCCACCGTAGGCAGTGGAAGACTGCGTTGCCTCGCCGATGACGGGCACCACGTCGCCGCCCATGTCGAGCAGCTGCACCTCGGCAAGGGAGAGGATTCGACTGGCCCCGGGCAGGTCGATACGGATGCGCCTCACTTGATCGAGGCCCGTCTTGGCCGCAGGCAAGTCCTCCACCAGGAGGTTCGTCAGGACGAAGTTCCCACTGGCTGAATTCCTGCCCGGGCCGCCCTTGGGAAGCGATGGATCGGCAAGGGCCTCCAGCCGAATGGCCGTCGCGCCTGCTGCATCAAGCGTCGCCACCCGGGTCGAGGTCATGCCTGAACCCTTCACCAGGAACGACCCGTCTTCCCTGGGCGTCGCGGACTCCGTCTCCCCCAGCTCCAGCTCCACCGGACGGGACGGAACGTCGAAGCCGCCCGCTATCCGATCCAAGAGTCCAGACTCCACTTCGCCGCCCGGCTTCAGCTCCGCCTCTCGTCCGGCGATCTTTCCGTCGACGCCAGCGATCGCCTCCGCGAGTCGCCCTGCCTCCAAGGCCTGCGCTGCGGTCGGCGTCGGGATCTTCGGCGCTTCATCGCCCCGGTCTGTGTCGGCCGTCTGGTTGAAGATGTCGAAGAGCTGGTAGTACTCCTCGTGGGAGATCGGATCGTACTTGTGGCTGTGGCATTCCGCGCAGCCCGCAGTCAGCCCCGTCCACACCTGCATGGTCGTGGCCACGCGGTCCTTGACGGCGAGGACACGGAACTCCTCGTCGTCCGTGCCCCCCTCCGTGTTGGTCATGGTGTTGCGGTGGAAAGCCGTCGCAAGGCGCGAGTTCATGTCCGCCCCCTCGATCAGGTCGCCCGCCAGCTGGTGCACGGTGAAGTCGTCGAAGGGCATGTTCTTGTCGAACGCCTCGATGACCCAGTCCCGGTAGCGCCAGATCGTGCGCAGGGGGTCCGATCCGTGCCCCGCCGAATCGGCGTAGCGCGCAAGGTCCAGCCACACCGCCGCCCAGCGCTCCGCATAGGCGGGCGACGCGAGCAGGTCCTCCACGGCCGCTTCGAACTTTTTGGGCTCGCGGCTCTCGGCAAACGCCCGCGTCGCCGCCTCCGTGGGCGGCAGCCCGGTCAAGTCGAGGCAGAGACGGCGATAGACCGTGAGGTCGTCTGCAGGCGGCGACATCGAGAGGTCCCGCTTCGCCAGGGCGAGATTCACAAACCCGTCGATCGCACCCGGTCCAGACTCCACGCCTTCCGGCAGCTCCAGCCTCGCTGGTTTCTGAAACGCCCAGTGGGGCTCGAACTCCGCCCCCGCCTCGATCCAACGGCGGATCACTTCGCGCTCGTCGTCCTCGAGGGGTTCACCCGCGTGCTCCGGCGGCATGGGATCGATGTCGTCGATGATCCGCATCCACATTTCGGACTCGTCCGGATCCCCCGGAACGAGCGCCGCATAACCGCCGCGATCACGCAGCGCTTCCTCGCGGATGTCGAGGCGCAGATCCGCCTCCTGGGTTTCCTCGTCGTTGCCGTGGCACGCGAAGCACTTGCGCGCGAGGAGCGGCCGCACCTCCCGCGCAAAATCGACTTCCGGCGGATCCACCTCTGAACCTTCCTGGGTGCCGAAGGAAAGGAGACCGAGAAGCAGAATCGGGAGGGCCGTCATGCCCCCCAAGGTACCGGAGTCAGGCCCCGCCGCCGATCACGTCTTGGTAAACGGCGAGGGTCTCGTCCACCATTCGGTCGAGCCCAAAACGCTCGTGGACACGGGCATGGCCCTGTCTCTTATACACATCTCCGAGCCCACGAGACTAGGCATGATCTC
>CAJXRJ010000357.1 GCA_913058555.1 uncultured bacterium | reverse complement strand
GGAGTCGGACCGAAGCTAGAAGCCTCACAGCCCCCCATCCCTCCCAATAGGCGCCGGCGCTCTCAGCCCTCCGGCTTCTCCTCCTTCCTTGGTCCGTCGGCGAAGCCGACTCAGGTCGGGGGCTGGGCCCTCAATCCCGCAAGTCGTCTTCGACGTCGCGCGGCAGGGGCTTTTTCGGGAGGAGCTCGGACAGGAACCCTCGTCGGATGCTCGTGAGCTTCCAATCCTCGTTGAAGAAGAGGACGAGTCCGCGGGTGGTCGTATCGGTGCTTGTGAAGCTCAGGTTGCCCTGGGCGTCGCCGATGGGCGCCGAGACCTCGATGTTCCAGTCGGTCGTGTCCTGCCAGCCCCAGGCGAGTGCGAGGCCGAGGCCGATCTCGATCACGAAAACGGGAGCCCCCAGGGAATCGAGCGCCGTTCCTAAGTCAGTCTCCCCGGGCGTGAGGGCCTCGACGGCTTCGAAGGGTGGCTCTTTGTAGACCCGAGCGCGGTTGTAGTCCCCGTCGACACAACTCGCGGCGAAGGGCAGTGCGAGGAGCGACAGTGCCGCCCTGAAGGAAGATCCAATCACAGGATCAGAAGACGGGGACGTCGTACTCGGCTTCGCCAGCTTGAAAGAGCGATCCGATGTGGATCACTTTGCCTTCCTCATCGAAGAAGACCCAAACGCGGTCCACCTGGGTGTCAACGCCCCGGAGACCGAGGAGGACGAGGAAGACGGCAGCCTGCTTCTCGACGGTGTGCTCAAACTTCCAGGCCGAACGCCGGCCGAGCTGAACGACCTCGTTGGGAGCCCCCAGGAGACGGGTCACATCGGCTGCGGTGGACTCACCGGGCCTGATCTCGGCCACGGCCTCAGGGGCGAAGACGGGGTTGGCCGTGGAGCGGCTGACGAAGCAAGAGGAGAGGGGAAGGACGGCGAGGGCCGCGAAAGCGGCACGATGGAGAGTGCTTTGAATCTGCATGGAAGAGCTGGAATTGTAGGGTGGTTCGCTCGTCCCACGTGATCCGTTGCGCATTGCCCTAGATCTCTCCCCCATTGTCCGCTCATTTCCCGTGAGCGTCATCCGAACGGTGCGCCCTGTGCGAGATGCCTTGGAGCGCCGAACGGACGTGGATGTAGTGGGACTTACGCCGCCCGAGAGCGGGAGGCTCTGGTCCTGGCGGCAACGGGTCCTCCCTCGATTGGCCCGGGAAAGCGGCGCGGATGCGCTCCACGTCTTCAGTTCCGCGTTTCCGCTGGGCGCGCGTCTACCCGTGATACAAACGGTCCATGAGGCGCCGTGGCTCCATGGGACACCTGAGAACGCCGGGCTCAAACACAGGGCCTGGGTGAAGCTCGGGGCAAAGTTCGCTGCGGCGACGTGCACCCCCTCCCAAGGGGTGGCGAACGACCTTACCCCGGGCTCCGGTCGAGACCGAGGCCTCCACGTGGTGCCCTGGGGCGTTGGCTCCGAGTTCACTCCAAGGGAAAACGACTCCGACGTGCGGCTCAAAGGGAGTCTGCCCGACCTCGGGGGCGAGCCGATCGTGCTGACCCCCGGAGCGACGCGACCGAAAAAGCGCCTCGAACTCGTTTGTGAGGGCGCCCTCGCCGCCGGCTTCCAGGTGCTTTGCACCGGCGAGCTCACGTCCTACGTGGAAAACCTACAAGGGCGTTTCGCCAATCTCGTTCATGCGGGGCACCTCACCGACGACCTCCTCCCGGCCCTCTATCGGCGCGCCTCCTGTGTCGCCGTCCTCTCCCAGTCAGAGGGCTTCGCGTTGCCAGTGCTCGAAGCGCTGGCCTCGGGGACGGCCGTGGTCGTCGCGCGCGGCACCGTCCAAGCCGACACCGCCGGCGACGCGGGTTACGCCGTGGATGCGAACGACGCCGACGAGACCGGCCGCGCCATGACCCTCGCCGCAGCCCATGACCCCATTCGACGCGAGGCCGGACTTCTGCGAGCCGGCGCCCACACCTGGGACCACACCGCTGCGCGGCTCGTGGACGTTTGGAGGTCGGTCCTTTGAGCGGCAAAGAACCAAAAACAGCGCCGCGTGTTCTCGTTTCCGGAGTCGTGCTCGGGCAACCGATGGGCGGAGTTCGCCGCCACAACGAAGAGCTTCTCCCGCGGGTCGCAGCTCGCCTCGAGGTTATGGGCGGCTCCCTGGCGATCCTCGAAGGGCGCACGCCCATTCCCTTTGAGCTCCCGCCCTCCATCGAGCGCATCCAGAGCAACGTCCCGTACCAGCCCGCCCCCATGCGCGCGGCCTTCGAATCCAAAGCCCTCGCGTCGGCCCTTTCCGGCGCTGCGAAGGCGGGGCGCCCGTTTGACTTCGTACACACCGCCCACCACCCGGCTCCCCGGGGCCTCTCGGTTCCGTACACGCTGACGCTCCACGACCTGCGCAGCTTGGACCTCGATTCGGCGCCCTTCGTTCGGCGCCACATCGGAGGGCGCGTGGTGCGGCGCGCGATCCTCGATGCCCACCGTATCGGCGTCGTGTCGAAGTGGATGTCGGGGTGCATCGTCGAGGTGGCAGGCCCCCAGGCGACCGGTATCGCCGAGCGCATAACGCTGATCGGCAATGGCGCCGACCACCTGCCGCTCCTCCCCAGGAGCCCTACCGAACCACCGTTCCTCTTGCACGTGGGGCATGTGGAGCCCCGCAAGAACCTCGAAGCTCTCGTGCGTGCCCTGGCGCTGGACACGGGCCTACCGAGGGTCTTACTCGCGGGTCGGGCGGCAGGTCCTGAATGGGCGCGTCTTCAGGATTTGGCGCAGGAACTGGGCGTACAAGATCGCCTCGAGCGAATCGAACCGAAGGACAATGGCGAGCTCGCGCAGCTCTATGCCCGTGCCGCCTGTGCCGTCTTCCCGTCCAAGCTCGAAGGCTTCGGTATTGGCCCCGTGGAAGCCCTTCGCGCTGGCACCCCCACCGCGATCTCCGCAATCCCCGCGCACTTGGAGGTCGCGGCCAATGCGGGGTGCAACCCACCGTTCGGCTTCGACCCAGCGGACGTGCGCGCGCTCATCGATGGCGTGCGACGCGCCATGTCTGCGCCGCCCTTCGAGGCTTCGCTGGCCACCTGGGACGACTGCGCGGATCGCTGGGTGTCGCTCTGGACGAAATAGGGCGAGCCGCTGGCGGGTCGCCCCATGACAGACAGCGCCAGCGGCGCGCCCGATCTCACAGCATCAGTTCCTGGGGTTCATGAAGTCGAGCACGACGTTCTCGTCGCCATTCTCGCCCAGCTCGAACTCCGTCTCGATCATGCCCTGGGGCCCGGCCCACATTTCAGCGCGGTGGGTACCCGGCATCATGTTGTCGAACTTGAAGGTCAGCTCGTCCGGATCGACCTGCGCCCAGCCTTCACCGCGGCCGCCGCTCTTGACGTGCACGAAGATGCGATTGCCCATGACGTTCTCGGGCAGGATGACCGTGCCTTTGCAAACCACAGCCGGCTGAAGCTCGGCGCGGATCGTCTCGCCGTCGTCCCGGGGGCTCACCGTAATCGTGAGCCGCGCGAAGTCAGGATGCGAGACGTACATCTCTTGCTCACCCTCGGTGGGCAGGATCATCTCGGCGATGCCCTGCTCGTTGGAGGTCGCCGTTTTGCCCCCGCGCCAACGGCGGCGGCCTTCGCGCTTCAGGCTGACCTGGGCGCCGGACACGGCCTTGCCCGTCACCCGATCCACCACCGCGATCTTGACCTTCTGGGAAGAGAGGTCGATGTCGATGCGCTTGACCTCACCGGCCCCGACGCGATCCCAGTCGTCGTAGATCTCCTGCTCCTCCATCGAGCCATCGGCCATGGGGATCGGGCCGGAGATCTCGATGCCGACGTTCTGCATGGTCGAGACCTCTGGCGTTTCGAATTCGCCGAGGCCGTTGGTCGTGAGCTCAAGGTCCTCACCGGGAAGCCCCCTCACGCGCACCTTGAGGCCGGACACGCCCGCGCCGTCGGAGGTGATGCGTCCCGCAAAGCGGCCGGTCGGTCCCGCGCCGGTTTCGGACAGGGCGATTTCGACGAAGGTCGGATCGCCCGCCTCGACGGCGAACTCGCGGTCCTCGAGCATTACGGGCTCTTTTTGCTCGATGATGAGCGAGATCGGGTCGCCCTCGAGCCAACGCTCCATGACCAGCATCTTGTACTCGCCCGGGGCCACGCCGGTGAATTTGAAGCGGCCCTCGTGGTTGCTCAGGGTGGTGCGCGGCGGCGCGGTCGCTTGGGTCTTGATGTTGCGCTCGTCGCCGTTCCGCAGGACCATCATGTAAAGGCCTGCCGGAGCCTCGCCGGCCCATGTCACGCGGCCCTCCACCGTGCAGGCCGGCGGCATGGCAACGGCGACGTCGAGGGTGCCCTCGATGAACGTGAGCTCTTCCTTCACGTCCACGTAGGTCGTTCCGTGCTCGGGGTGTTCGACCACGACCGAGACACCACCAAACATGGAACGCCCCGTGTTCACGTCCGCGAGGAAAGTCGCGCTGAGGGGTCCGAGTTCGCAGATGCCCTCTTCGTTCGTCCAAGCAGAGGCGTACGAGTCGAAGAGCGGCCCCTTGGGAGCCACGAGCATCGCATGTCCGACGGACACGGGGTTGCCCGTCACTTCTTCCGTCACGGTGACCCGCAGGTAGTTCCCGCGGGTCGCGTTGAGGGTCAACGTGGTGCCTTCGCCGCTGTGGTTCACGTCCCCATAGGCAGGGGCAAACCCATCGGCGCGGGCCTCTACCGACCACTCGCCGTAGGTGACGTTAGAGACAGCGTAGTCGCCGGGCTCGACCTCGTTGGTCTTGACGCTCTCGCCGCTCGAACCCTCGAGCATGCTCATCATGAGCATCGCACTGAACATGTCGCCGTCCGAGCTCGTCCCTGTCAGGAAGATCTCGGCGCCTGTCACCGGCTCCCCCTCCTGGTCCCGCACCTTGACGAGAATGGGCGTCGCTGTGGGCAAGACGAAGTCGACCACGTCCTGGCCTGGCTTGCCATCGGCGGTGACCCACGACTCGGACCTCGTCCGGCGGGCGATGCCGAGGAGCGGGCCCTCTTCCGGGACGCCGTCCAGGCTGTAGTTGCCGAACTCATCCGTGACACCAGCGGGCTGCATGAGCCCAGCCGGGAAAAGGGGGTTGAGAGCACCAGCGGCGATCTCCACGCCGGCGACCGGCTTGCCGCCGCCGTCGGTGACTTGGCCGGTCACCGTGCGCCCGAAGAGGAGCTCGAGTTCACCGACGTCTTTTTCTTCACCTGCCGCCAGCTCGACCGAGCCGAAGGTCGCCGCCACGTGCTTGGGCTTGTCCGCTCCACCGGAAATGACGCCGGGCATGACGCCCTCGAGACGGAAGGAGCCGTCCGCGGCGGTCGTCGTCGTGGGGATTGGGAGGCGCTCGTAGATCTGGAACGCGCGGCGCGGGATGTCGAACGCCATCTTGCGATCGTCTGATTCACCGCCCGCCACCACGGAGCCCTCGCGTAGGTCAAGGATGCCGCTCTGGACCACGATGTCCGGAATGGGCGCAGCCCGTACGCGGGCTCCTGCAACAGGATCCCCGTCCTCGTCGATCACGGTGCCGATGAGGGTTCCGAAGGCGGGCAGGACGATGTCCCCAAGGTCCGTCTGCTCGCCGTGCTCCAGGGCCTGCTCAATCAGACGAAGGGTGGCACGGCCCGTGCCCCGGCCGATGTTCAGCACGTGGTAGGCACCGCGGCGCGCCCCGTCGAGGGCGAAGCGCCCTTCGGCGTCGGTGAAGTCTTCGTCGAGATCCGGGGACTCCAGCCGCAGTGCTGCGTGCTCGACTTTCATGAGGGACGAAAAGTCCCCTTCGAGCAGCTCGACGCGCATGTCCGTCACCGGCGTGCCGTCCTCTTCAACGAGCCGCCCGATCACGCCGGCGAGCTTGCCCGCCCAGGGATGGGAGTCATCGTCGATCGAGACGGCTTCCACTGTGGCTCGCTCCACCGCGGCACGGGCGTCCTTCTTGGGCCCCGAACCGACTCCGGCCAGCTGGACGTCCTCTTGGACGTCTGGCGTGTCGTCCACCACGGTCGCCCCGCCTAACTCGTCGACGAGGGGTTCGGTGCCTTGGCCTCGGGTCAGGAAGAAGGCCAATGCCGCGAGGACAACGACCGCCACAATCAGGAGGGGGGCTTTCGAGCGCATAGGGAGGCAGAACGTCGGATGGTGGAGGCATCCGATCGCGGGGATCACGCCCGGGGATGGGACGCGTGAGGGTCTGGGGAATCGCGGGCGCTAGGTCTCGGAACGCAGCTAGCGGCCACTACGCCGTTCGCACGGCGCCATTTCAGCGTTGCCATCGAATCGAAATTGACCGAACGGGGATTATCGCCACCGGCGAGCGGTTTCACCATCCCCGAACATCAGACCTACGGAGACCCGAGATCGATCCCCTAAGGAGCGTCCGTCGCCTGGGCTCCTTTGGCCGCCGTCGTCAATGCAAAGGCCCCGTAAGCCGCCGCCCCCAGGAGCCCGACAGCGAGCACCGCGATGACGAGCTTCTGCCACCCGGGCAGCTGCGCGAGGTCCGTCCCGCCACTTCTGACCTTGGCGTATTGGAGGATCGGGCGGCCACCGTCGACAACTGCGGAAGGCCCCCGTGCGGCTCCGCCCATGGCCTGGCTTCGCCGCGCCGCTCGCTCTTGGCTGGCGATCGCTCCGGCTCGGTCTTTCTCGCTCCGGCTCGCCGCAGGGGTAGATCGACGCGGGGCACGGGCTGGCTCGGAATCCGTCGCCGGCTTTGGTGAAACCACCGGGCGAGCGCTGAGGGCTTCGTCGAGATCGCCGTCGAATTCCAGCTCCAGCTCCCCTGGCTCGGCGCCCTCCGCAGATTCGAACTCCCCTGGCCTTTCGGTGGGCTTCTCCCCTGGCTCCTCCCCCGGTTCCTCATCGACCCAATCAAGATCGTCGGTACCCCCGCTGGGCACCTCCTCCACCGACTCGTCCTTCAGCCGGATCTCGACCTCGCCGAGTCGGAACGTCTCGCCGTTGCGAACCTTCCCCTTCACGACGCGACGGCCGTCGATGAACACGCCGTTCGCAGACTTGAGGTCGACGATCCCCCACACGCCCGCCTCGGGCTGGGGTACGAGCCGGGCGTGCCGCCGACTGATCGAGGCGTCGGGAATCGTCACGTCCACGTCATCCCCCCGTCCAAGCGTCGAGGTGGCGTCGATATCGTGGGTCTCTCCGATGGAGTTCCCGGACAGTACGAAGAGGCGTGCCATCGACGCATCTTACTGACGTATCGTGTCCCCTGGATTGAATCACACGACCCAAGCTGAGATCGCCATCCGAGCCCAGGACGTGGGCCGGGTGTATCGACTTGGCCTCCTTCGGCGGAGGCACCTTGCGCTTGCGGGCGTCGACCTCGAGGTCGCCCGCGGCCTGAGCCTCGGCTTGGTCGGACCCAATGGGAGTGGGAAGTCGACGCTGCTCCGCATCCTTGCGGGCATCGACCAGCCCACCGAGGGCACGGTTCGAGTCTTCGGGGAGCCGCCCGACGCGCCGGCTGTCCGCCGAAAGATCGCATATCTCCCCGACGGCAGCCCCTTCCCTGGGGAGCTCACCGCCCGCCGCGCCCTTGCGCTCATCGCGAGCCTGCGTGGCCTCCCGCGGAAAGAGGCCAAGGCGCTGATCCCCCCCATGCTGGAAC
>CAJXRJ010000356.1 GCA_913058555.1 uncultured bacterium | reverse complement strand
CCGCAGCTCCCTGGGCTCCTCGCCCCGATCGCCGGGGCGAGGAGCCCAGGGAGCTGCGGCCTCGAAGCTCCGTTGGCCGCGTGATACGCGATCGGCAATCCGAAGAAGCCCGCGAAGCCAAGCGTGGTGACGGTTGGGTCCTGTGCTTCGAGTGCCCGGCGGAAGACCTCCGACCGCACGTCGATGCAAAAAACCGCCTGCACCGCCGCCTTCGGGGCGGCCGCACGGGGTCCTTCCAATGCGCCCGCAAGGTCGTCCTGATAGGCGAGCTCCACGGCTCGCTGCAGCAGCCAGTCCGCACGCTGCGAGCGCTCAAGGGCAGCGGGGAGGTGCTCCCACTCGGCCTTCGCCGCGCTCCATCGGGCATCGAGTTCTTCGGCAGGCTCGCTCCGGTAGAGGATGACCTCCCACGCGAGCCTCACGGCGAGCAGCTCAATGATCAGGTCGTCGTCCCCGCCGTGAAGCCGGGCCTCCCACCTCGTGAATGCGAAGGCCGACGCCCAGCCAGAAACATCCATCAGGAGCGCGGTCAGGTAAGTGTCGTAGGCGTTCTCCGGAACGCCAAGCAGCACGAGCCCATCGTGGATCGCATCGAGGGGCTGATCGGCGAGCGCTCCGGCCACCTTGCCGAAGCCCTTGAACCCCATGAGGAGACGCGGACCCGCGTCGACCCTCGCGAGGGACCGCCAGTGGGCATAGAGGCCGGCCGCTCCGGTCGGGGCCCATGTCGCCTGGCCTTCGCCGCGGTAGGTCGCGCAAGCGGAGCTGACGCTCTCGATCACAAACTCGCGCCAGGGGGCAAGCCGCTTGGTCGTGCGCGTTTCGTCGATCACGTCGGACATCAAACGGCACACGGCGGTCGGCGTTTGCTCCTCGGAGAGGGACGCCAGGGCGTCGGCGGCCTCCTCGGGCCTGCCGGCGAGCGCGGCGGCGCGCCGCACGTGGCCCTCCGTGAACGCCCCCGCACCAAAGCGCCGTGCCAGCCAGTCACGGGGCGCCGTTAGCCGCGAGCCACTGAGGGCTCCAACTTCGGCAGCAGCCTCCTGTGTTGGCTGACCCACGAAGCCCCAGTAGGGATTGACCGCGATGGAGCGATCGAGGGGCCACGCTGGGGAGATGCGGGCGGCCGCACGTTCCATCGCCCCCTGAAGGACCTCGCGATTGGATTGATCAACAAGCGTGAGCATCAGGCCGCCCTCCGAAGCTGGGAATCGACACGGGCGCTCGGCGTCCCCTGGGCTCGCCGCACGTAGCGGGGTGGCCAAACCAGGAACGTCAGGCGTGTGAACAGCTCGTCGAGGTGGAATCCCCCGGCGAACCATGGGTAGAGCCAGACCGCCAGGCGGCTTTCGGGCCGCGCCGACACCACGGACTGGACGAGGAAGAGGCCGGCGAACAGCGACGCCGCAAGACCTGCTCGGAACGCATCTGGGATCGCGTCCGCGCTGGGCGGAACGACCGTGTCGCCGACGCCGTGAAGCAGCAAGAAGAGGAGCGTGACGCCGAGGGCCACGGCCCCCTGCCGAGCCAACGGGACGGCGCCCTTGCCCTTCCCTGCGGCGAGCATCAGGGGAACCAAGGCGAAAGCGAAGATCAGTCCGGGAACCCAGAGCCTCGCGTCCGCTAGCGGCTGCCCCCAGGCCAATGTCCCCGCGCCGAAGACACCGAGAACCGCGACGGCAGCCGCCGCCTGTTGCCCGAAGACCCCATAGCTCGGAGGACGTGGGCTAAGCATGCCGCGTACGTGGGCCCCGACGACCGAGCCCGAGCTGAGGAATGCGTTGGCCTTGTAGAGGGAGTGCGCCACAAGGTGAACCAGCGCAAGGCCGTACGCGCCGAGTCCACACTCCAGGAGCATGAAACCCATTTGGGCCACGGTGGACCAAGCGAGCGAGACCTTGACGCTTGCGCAGGTGGCCATGACGAGGGCAGCCAGCACGGCCGTGGCGGCGCCGAAGACCACCAGGAGAGTCTGCGGCCCAGCCAGGGGCCCCATGAGGTCCGCGAGCCGGATCATCACGAAGCCGCCCATGTTCACCACGCCCGCGTGGAGCAGCGCCGAGACGGGGGTCGGCGCCTCCATCACCTGGATCAGCCAGCCGTGGAAGGGAAGCTGCGCGGAGCGAAGGATCACCCCGGCCACCAGGAGAAACGCGCCGACCTCGACCCCCACCGGCGCCGCCCCAAGGGCGTCGAGACGGCCCCCGAGCGCGTGGATCTCATAGGTCCCGAGAGCCCCTCCGATCGAGAAGACCCCGGCGTAAATCGCGACGTCCGCCACGCGGCTCAGCAGGAACTTCTTGTGCGCGGCCAGCTGCGACGGGCGACGTTCGGCGAAGAAGGTCAGGAGCTGGTGGAGGCAGAGACTGGAGAGGGTCCAGGCCAGGGCCAGAACCCTGAGGTCCCCCGCCAGCACCAGCATCGAGACGGCCGTGATCGTCGCCAGCAACCAGCCGGCGTACCTGCCCTTGGCCGCCTGCCCATCGAGGTAGCGATCCGAATAGCGATGAATGATCGCGCCGATGAAGGTGACCAATCCGAGCATGATCCACGCTAACGCGTCGGGCTCGGGGGACAGCAAGAGCGCCGCGAGGGGCGCGGCGAAGAAGGCAAGTGGTCGGTAGAGGAGCATGGAAAGACGGCTTGGGACGCGGCGCTCACAGAACGCGGGAACTATGCGACGTCGCCGCTCTTAGTAAAAATTGATTAATTGGATCAAACCCATCTATCAAAACGAACGTGTGCCGCCGTCGCCAGACGGCGCTGGGACTGGTGGGACGATCGAGGCCTGGGCGCCGAATGCGGCCCCATGGTGTTGGGAGCTGGATCCCGTCCCGGGATCGGGCGCCGCTCCGGGCCGCACCTCTCCAGCGGGGAACCCTTGCTCTCCGATCATCGGAAGGCAAGCGGAGTCCCGCCGCGCACCCAAGGAGCTGCCCATGAACCACAGAATGAAGCCCATGATCGCCGCCGCGGCGCTCAGCACCCTGATCGCCACCAGCGCCATGGCGCTTCACTGGACCGGCGACGCGCGCCGGGCCGAGGCCATCCAGGAGCTCATCTTCAGCCTGCAGGCCGCCCGTGAGGCCGACCCCGTCCTTCGGGAAGCGCCCTACGGTGAGACGCAGGAGGGCTCCGCCTGGGACCACTACGCGCTCGCCATTGAGTGCGTGTCAGGGATCGAAGACCACAGGGATCGCTGCATGGCCCTGGTGGAAGCTAAAACCAACGAGGAGCGGGCCGAGGCCAAGGAGCTGCTCAAGGAAGCGGGGCCCCTCTTCGATCACCTGAAGCGGGGCGCCCACGCCCGCAACGCGACGCGGCCCATTGACTGGGACGCGCACTTGGCCGCGCGGATCGTGAAGCTCACCCATTGCCGCGCCATGGGCCAGCTGGTCCAAGCCCACGCCTATCAACTGATCGTGGCAGGCCGCTCCGTCGAAGCCGCGCACGCCATGCTCGACATGCAGCAGTTTGCGGTGGACCTGATGATGTCGCCGTCGCTGATTGAAGAGATGATCGGCTGCGCGGTCGTCGCCCCACGTCAGTTCAGGTGCGAGCCCGCGCCGGGAAGCCCGGCAATGAGTGAAGAGGGCAAACGCACATGGCTCGACGGAGTGCGAAAGCTGAAAGCGAGCCTCCCAACGCAGGGCCGCTCGTTCGACGGCGAGCTCGAGCTTCTGGCGCGCTACCTTCAAGATGACCAAGGACGAACCGAAGAGCAATGGGACGACGAATCGCCCGGCTGGCGGTACGGATTCTCGTGGGAGACCGCTGCGGCCGAGTACGCCCTTGAACTGAGTGAGAAGGCTCCGGCTTACCGGGCGGCATTGGGTAGCCCAGACGGGCTCGCGGCGCTCGAGCAGCTAGAAAACGAATACGGTTCCAGCCCCAACCCCGCCGCGGCCCGACTGAGTTGCAAGTATCGCAGCGCTGCGATCAGCAGGCGCGAGGCGCTCATGCGGCTCGGACTCGTGGAGCACGGGCTTGCGCTTGAGATCGGTGTGTCTTCCACACCACCGACCCACCCCCTGGGCCACCCCGTCACCGCGGAGGTCGCGGAGCCTTCAGTCCGCGTTGGGACGCAAGCTCCAGGGGGACACTATCGGTTCCTGTTCGAGCTCTTGCACTAGCCAGGGAGCAGGCACTGTGCCCGGCCGAAGAGCCGGAGTAAGAGACGCCGATGGCACCGGCCCCTAACGTCCGTCCCACCATCGATCGAGCTCCGACCGAAGCGAGGCCGCCGTCGCGGCATCGAGGATCGGGCGCTCTTCCGCGGGGTCGGCACGGACGTCGTAGAGCTCAGCGGGGAGCTTCGGGTCCGAGTGCACGAGCAGCTTGTGGGGATCCCGCAGGATCCAGCGCGTGAGCAAGCTACTGGCCGGGTTGTCGAGGTCCACGACGTCGTGGGTGTAGGCCGCACCGAAGAGCGGGCCGCGCGCAGAGAGGTCGCCGCGGAGATCGACCCCGGGCCACGTTCCTGGAACCTCGACGCCGCACGCCTTGAGCATCGTCGGCGCAAGATCGATGCTGCTCACAGGGACCTCGCGGCGTGCCGGCGCGATGCGCCCCGGCCAGCGCAGGACGATCGGCGTTCGGACGCCACCTTCGTTGGGCGTGCGCTTGCTCCGGGGGGCGTAGCCCTTTGCGTTCGGCCGCTGGATCCAACCGTTGTCGACTACAAAAACGACGAGCGTGTCTTCGCTGAGGCCCCGGGCATCAAGGTGGTCGAGTAGCGTCCCGCAGGTCTCGTCGAACCACTCGCACATCGCGCGGTACTTCGCGATCGGGGTCGGGACACCTGGCTGGGCATAGGCTTCCAGCAAACGCGCGGGCGGGTTGTGCGGGGTATGGGGAAGGAAGGGTGCGTACCAAAGGAAGAAGGGCGTCTCGTCCTCCTGACAGGAATCGATGAAGTCGAGGGCGGGCTTCATCGTCTTCCGTCCGATCGTCAGGCCCACATCCCCGTGCCGGCCGCCCCGGGCGGGATCGCCGTGGGTCATCCCTTCGGTGAAGCCGCCGCACTGGCACTCCCCTTCCCACCACTTCCCGGTTTGAAGGCTCCGGTAGCCGGCCTTCCCGAGGAGCTCCGGGACGGTCACGGCGGCCTCGATATGGGCGAGCATCCGCGCGCGGTCGACTCCCTTGGGTGGATCGTTTCCCGTGATCTTGTGTTCGTGCGGATAGAGGCCCGTGACCAGCGTCGCGAGGCTCGCGCGGCACAGCGCCGTCGGCACATAGCCCCGCGGAAAGACGAGGCCTTCCTTCGCGAGCTTATCCAGGTGCGGCGTCGCGATGTCGTCGCTGCCCATGAAGCCGAAGTCCCCCCACCACTGGTCGTCGGAGATGATCAGAAGAACATTGGGCGGCTCCGGCTCAGCGAGCGAAGGGACACCGGACCAAAGAGGTAAGAGCGCAGCTGCGAGAATCCACATGCTCAGACAGTACACCCTTGGGCGGGGACGCTGATACCCCGGCCATGGCCTGGGCAGGAATCAATCGCCCTGTCATCGACCGGATGGACTGATGGCTAGGCGTCTACGCGGACGTGGTGGCACGCAGCATGGGCCCCTCCTCCAACTTCACGGACGGACTGGAGGTGACGATCCGCTGATCTGGCCCGGGTCCTATTCGGGTGCCTGATCCCCGGTCCCTGGCTTGGCGATCGTGCGCGGACCCCAAGTGATGCCAGCGGAAGGCAGCCCTGCTTCGATCACTCGAGCCGCATCCCTTGCCGTACAAAGCGCTGTACGTAGCCGCTGTTGACGGTGATCGTTCGCCTGGATCGGTTCCACGCCGCTCCTCCGTCGCCGTCCACAAAGCTCAGGGTGACCTGGGAGTGCCAGTCGAAACCCAGAAGGGCCGTGCGGAGCTCCTCCATCATGGGAGTGCCCTGCAGCCGTGCCAGTGGGGTGGCGGCTTCGGTGTTGAGCTGCAAACGGGCCTCCCCCGAGGCGAGGCCCTCGGGCATCCAAAGCGGCCGAAGGATGCGGCGCCAGGAGCGATGTATTTCGGTGCCGTAGTCGGCGGCTCGCCTGATGTCGTCGTTCGACATGCCAGCGGCGACGGCGACGGGTTGATACTTGGCGGGATCGGCCGCGATGGCGAGGGCGGCGATCTGGAAGGCGCGGCGGGCGTCACTGTTGTGCTCGCCGTTCACGGACCACTCCGCCCGGGGCTCCTCTCCGGCCTCGACCATGAGGGACTGCACGCGGGCAGTGAGAACGTCCACGGCGCGATCCGGGAGGTGAGCCGTCAGGTAGTGGGTGGCGAAGGCATCGGCGAGGGTCTCTTCGTTCCCGAGGACCGGGAGATCAAACTCGCGCACGAGGGCGTGCGCCATCTCGTGGAGCACCACGTGGGTGGTGACGTTCTTGGCAAACGGCGTGATCTCGAGGGTGGGCCCTTCGTCCGCGGAAGGAATGGCGCCGCCGCCCTCGTGGCTGCAGTTCACGTGACGGTACTTCTCGACCTGCTCCCAGAGCTCCGCCTCGCTAATGCCAAAGTGAGCCGCGGTGGCCTTCAGCAGGGCTTCGCCATCGGGGTGCTTGCCCCGGGATTCGTCGAGGAACGTCCGTACCGCCGACTCCGGTTGGCCGAGGCTTCGCATGAGCGCGTTCGAGAGGATGTCGCTCATCATCCCCGCGAGATGGAGGTTCACCCGGCATTCCAAGGACCCTCCCTTCTGGGTCGCGTCTTCGGATTCCGCAGAGGGAATGGCGCCGCCGCCCTCGTGGCTGCAGTTCACGTGACGGTACTTCTCGACCTGCTCCCAGAGCTCCGCCTCGCTAATGCCAAAGTGAGCCGCGGTGGCCTTCAGCAGGGCTTCGCCATCGGGGTGCTTGCCCCGGGATTCGTCGAGGAACGTCCGTACCGCCGACTCCGGTTGGCCGAGGCTTCGCATGAGCGCGTTCGAGAGGATGTCGCTCATCATCCCCGCGAGATGGAGGTTCACCCGGCATTCCAAGGACCCTCCCTTCTGGGTCCCTTCCTGGGTCCCTTCCTGGGTGCCTTCTTGGGTCCCGTCCTGGGCCGCGTCCTGGGCCCCCGCCCTCGGTGAGAGGGGCGGCAGCGCGAACGCCAGGCTAGCGGCGAGGAGGGCGGTACCGAGGAAGCGCGAGGTTGTCTTGGGAAGAGCGTGGACCATGGGCCCGATTCTATCAGGCCGTTTCGCCCGCCCCCTTTCAGGTCCATGGATGGCGATCATGAAGCCCCGGAGAACCCCTCCGGAGCCCCGGGGGTCGTCATCACTCCAGGACCAGCACCGCCGCGGCGCCGGGCACGAGCGTCACCTGCCCCTTGAGTTGAAAGACCCGTTCGGGACCGTGGCGCCACGAACCGTCGCCGAGGTCAATCCTCGCGTTCGGGGCGTCTTCCTCGGCCGCACTGATCTCGACCGAGAAGGTCCCCGCACCGAGCCCCCCCAGCTTCAGCGTCGCGCCATCCATCGACTGAAAGACGCTCCCCTCCGTGTCGAGTCGCCCCCCCACGATGGGGACCTCCATCGACTGCTTTGGGCGGGGAGAATTCGCCCCAGGCACCGGTTCCCCCCTGAGAGAAACCGACAGGACACCCTGCTCCGGGAGCTGGGCGGTCGGGGGAAGCTGGAGGTCCATCGACGCCAGCTCGAACCCCACGGTAGCCGCGACAGGGGCACCGAAGG
>CAJXRJ010000355.1 GCA_913058555.1 uncultured bacterium | reverse complement strand
CTATCACCCGGCTAGCATCAGAGGAACTTCACGGCGAACCCAGGCGGCGTCGTGGGCGGCACCGCAACGTCCAGCTTCTCAAGCGGCCTCGCCGTGAAGTTCCTCTGATGCTAGCCGGGTGATAGTTTGCGTCTCTGGTTGCCTGGGCTGGCGAACGTCGGGAAGCGATGGGCTATGCTGAAGCCATGTCGGACTCGCTCCCCAAGCCAGATTCAGCGCGGATCACTCGGGCGCTGCAGCGCATTTCGGACGGCCAATCCGGTGCCGCCGATGACTTGATGCCGCTCGTCTATGACGAGCTGCGTCTCATCGCCCATCATCGTGTCGAGCGGCTCGCGCCCGGGCAGACGATCCAGGCGACGGCGTTGGTGCATGAGGCGTGGCTCCGACTTGGGGGCGACGAGCTCAGCGCCTTCGGCAGCCGCGCGCACTTCTTCGGGACGGCGTCACTGGCGATGCGCAACATTCTGGTGGAGCGGGTCCGCCAGCGGAACAGCGAAGAAGGCGGCGGGGGCCGGCGGCGCGAGGTTCTTCGGACGGGCATCGCCGAAGTGGAGGGGGACGAACCCTTGGATCTCGTGGCCTTGGACGCTGCCCTCGTGACGCTGGCGGGGGAGTATCCAAGGCCCGCCGAGGTGGTCAACCTGAGGTACTTCGGCGGACTCAGCATGGAGGCGATCGCCGAGCTGCACGAAGTGTCGGTGCGTACGGTCGAGCGCGACTGGCTTTTCGCGCGCTCTTGGCTGCGGCGCGTCCTGGGGGACGAGGCAGGGAAGTAGGCGCCCAGGCTATCTCGAGATGGCTCTGGCAGGGCGGAAGCCGAGGTCGTTATACGCACGCATACGCGGGCTGGCAAAGCGGCTCCCGGCGCGCGAGAAGGCGGATGTAGTGAGGAAGCTGCCTCCGCGGTACATGCAATGGGTCACCCCGTCCGACGGCGCCACGGGGTCCACCTTCGCGCTCGGGAAGCCGAACCCCTCGGCTAACCCGTCCAAGCACATTTCCCAGACGTTCCCATGCACTTCGTGGAGGCCGAATGGGTTCGGGGCAAAGGTTCCGATCGGCGCGTAGACGACGTGTCCGTCGTCGAGCTCTGGCCAGTCGTCTGCGGCTAGCCATTTCCTATCGGCCCTTACGGCCGACTGGTCAGCGAGATTGATGGCGTTGAACTCGATGAGTGTTTCCCTTGTCGCTCCTGTCCACCAGGGCGTCTCCGTGCCCGCCCGACAACCGTGTTCCCACTGGGCTTCGCTTGGCAACACGAGGTCCATGCGTCGAAGTTCTTGCATGCATTCGTCCCAGGTCGTTTGGGTAACAGGGTTCAGCATGGTCGGTGCGAAACCTACGTCCGTCGGCGTGCCCTTCGCGTACGCGCTGGGGTTGATGCCTGTGAAGCGAGACCATTGGCCTTGGGTGAACTCGTACTTTGAAAAGAAGTGAGCGGAGAGGGACACTTGGTGCACGGGTCCCTCAAAGGCCCTTCCCGCGGGATCGTAGTTGTGTTCCGTTTCTGGGTCCGCGCTGGCCCCCATCCAGAATGTCTCCGCGGGAATCAGCACGAGAACCACACCCATTTCTTCCGTGAGCTTCAGGGTGTCATCGTCGCCTCGTTCGGGCTCGTCACCGGTAGCGACGTGCCAGAACTCCCAAAGGCCTGTCGTGGGGTCCGGGCCGATCGGCACCAGTCCCGCCTGGGGCGCGAGGTTGAGCTCCCCGTAGCGAGGATGCAGCCGGATCGCCTCCTGTGCCTTGCCCCAGCGTGCGTGCCAATCTTCCCCCGGCGCCATGCGGTCGCGCATGCGCTGCGCGAAGGCGAGGCGGCGCCTGATGCTCCAGCCTCGCGCTGTCGAGACTGCATCGGCCGCCGGCGAGAGCAGGCCTTCTTTTTCATCCTGGAGGCCGTCCAGGGATGTCACGAGCTTCGAGAGATTGGCGTGCCACCAGCGTGCCTCGCGCCCCGCTTCCGTCTCCGGAAACGTCCAGTCCTGAAGCTCTTTTCTCGGGGCAGTTTGCTCCGCCGCTTCCCCCTGAATGGAGCCTGGCAGCGTGGGTGACATGGGCTCCGAGAGCTTGCGCAGCTCAGCCAGTTTGACACGGTGCTCTGGGAGTTCCTGAAGTAGCGCCTCGCTCTTTTCGATCCAGTCCTGGTATGCCGCGATCAGGTCTGGGTGGGGGGGCCAGAGCTCATCCGCTGCCGCGATGAGTTCATCGTAGTCTTGCAGTGCCGATAGTCGCTTCACGGATTCCACCTCGGCGGACAGGCTCAGGCTCAATCGCACCGCGACGGCGAGGCCCAACGCAAGCACCGCAATCGTCGCTGCCAGGCCGCTGGCCAGGCTGCGGTTGCGGCGCAACAAACGCGATACCTGGTAGTAGCGGCTCAAAGGACGCGCAGCGATCGGTCGATGGGCCAAGTACCGACGAATGTCCGCCGCGAGCTCTTCCGCGGTGGCATAGCGCCGTTTCGGATCAGGCTCCAACGCCTTCGCGACGATCGTCTCCACATCACCCCGGAGACTCGGGTGGTGCCGACCGAGAAGCGGCGCGACGTGCTCACTCAAGACCCGGATCGCGGCGGGTGAGGACAAGCCGGCAAGCTGGTGTGGGAGCTCGCCCGCCACGAGCTCGTACGCGATGACGCCGATGGCGTAGATGTCAGAGCGCGGCGTGACTTCGTGGGAGCGCCCCGACAGTTGTTCCGGGGGCATGTAGGCGAGCGTGCCAATAAGCTGGCCCTCCTGGGTCATCTTGGATGTGAGCAGCGACGAGGTCTCGCTCGTATGGGCCACGCCGAAGTCGAGCACCTTGACCTGTCCATCTCCGTCGACGAGGACGTTGTCAGGCTTGAGATCCCGGTGGACGATGCCCTTGCCGTGGGCATGGTGGACCGCGTCCGAAAGGTCAGCGATCAAGGCCAGCCGCTCCCGGACGTCGAGCTTCTTCGCTTCGGCGTGGCTGCCAAGGTCAAGGCCCTCCACGAGTTCCATGGCAAAGTACGGCTGCGGACCGTTCCCCAGCTCGAACGTACCCGCTTCGTAGACCTGCGCGATTCCCCGGTGGTGGAGCCGCCCAAGGACATCGGACTCACGTCGGAAACGTCGCAACGCACTGGGCGTCGTCAGGAGGGGATGAATGACCTTGAGCGCGACGCGCCGTCTCGGTGTGTCTTGCTCGGCGAGGTAGACGATTCCCATGCCACCGAGCCCGAGCCTCTCTGCGATCCTGTACGGACCGATCTGCTCTGGGTCAGGGGCGAGTCCGACGGTTCCGTCGAGGAGTCCGTTCTGGCTCGGCTCAGGAATCGCGTATCCGGAGAGTACAGGCGCCGCGAGGAACGGATCGTCGTCCGCCGGCTCCGCGCGCAGCAGCGATTCGAGTTCCGCACGCACTGGCTCGTCACCCGCACATTCCCGGGCGCAGAACGAGGCGCGCTCTGTTGGCGGGAGCCCCGACGCATGGCCGAAGAGTTCGAGGACTCGAGCGCGCTGCTGATCGTTGAGGTTGCCGGTGCTCATTGCGCAGTGGTTACATCGAACTAACGCCCGCCGGGTCGTGCTCATATCGGTGCACAGCCGTCAGTTGCATGCGGGTCATCGGGCGAGAATGCTCTTACGGTCTCTCGCCCTTGACGCCTTCTGCGCCTCTTGGACAGTAGCCAATTCGATCGGCCAGATGCGCGGAATCTCTGCCAGCTGGATCTAGCTACGCGATGGGTCGAATGGAGCAAATCGTGCCCCGAGGCAACTTCTTCAAAATGGTGTGTCGGGTTTCGCGGCCCCATTCGAGTGTCCCCTGAACGGTGGTGCCTCAAGCGCTTCCCAGGTGCGAAGGGCTCTTCAAGCGGTCCTTCGTCGCGGCGTCTTGAGCGCCCCTTTACCGGTGTTCGCCCGCCTTCTGCCACTCCAAACGCCATCATGACACTCATTCGATCCGCGTCGCTCTTGTTCGCTACGCTCGCGGTCTCGCCAGCCATGGCCCAATGGTCGACACATTCTCAGTGTGAGGCGGCGGCGTCATTGGTGGACGGCGGAGATTTGGCCCTCGTCGAGAACGCGGGCCAATGGGACTCGTCTGCGGTCCTCGCCGGACGCCTTGGCGACGTGCACGTTCAGCTGCTCCCTGGGGCGATCCATTTCCAGCTGGTCAGGCCCGATCTAGACAAGGGCATCGCAGTGAGGCTCACCCTTGAGGGCGGGGACGCTGATTGCATCCCCCGCGGTGAGCACCCAAGGTCCGAAACCCGCACCTATCTGAGTGGGCGCCACGGCGAGCGTTCACGCTCCAACGTCGCGAGCTTTCGCAGCGCCCTCTACGAAGACCTCACCCCCGGTGTAGACCTGCGCCTCCGCGAAGGCGCCGGTCGGCTTGAATGGGACCTGCTCCTGGACGCAGGTGTCAGTAGCGAGGGGCTCGTCATGCGCTGCGACGGCGTGGACGACATCGCGATTGACAACTCCGGCGACCTCGTCCTCGAAACGGAGCTCGGGCCGATCCGCATGGGACTGCCGACCAGTTGGACGGTCGCCGCTGATGGCGCCACGAGCCCGGTGGAGTCGAGCTACCACCGCCTGGATAATCAGAGGTTCGGCTTCACCCTGAGCGGCCGCGAGGAGGCGCTGCCCGTGGTCATTGATCCTGGCGTCGAGTGGTCCACGTATGTGGGCGGTACCAAATTCGAAGTCGTCCTTGGCACCCGCCGTGCTCCGGGCGGCAACGTCTACATCTGTGGAATCACGGACTCGTCGGATTTCCCAACGACCGTCGGCGCTTACGAAATGTCTGCCTCTACAAACGACGATGGGTTTGTCTCCGTCTTTGACCCCACAGGCTCGACGCTCCTGCACTCCACCTACATGGCGGGCGCGGAGAACGACGGTGTGACAGGAATGGACATCGGGCCAGGCGGCGAAATCGTGATCGCCGGCTACAGCTACTCCGATGATTTTCCCACCACCGCTGGAACGCCCCAGCCAGTGAAGGGCCCCATCGTCGATGCCTTTGTGGCCCAACTCGATGCAAGCCTCAGTACCCTCCAATACTCAACGTTCCTAGGCGGCGACGGCGACGATTGGGCGACTGATGTTGAGGTCGATAGCGCCGGCGCATGGAGTGTTTGTGGGATCACGCGGTCGGTAGATTTCCCGGTCACAGCGGGGGCCTACCAGTCAGTTTTTGGTGGCGCCTCCGACGTCTTCGTCGCACGGGTGATCCCCAATTCGAGCGGCGTCTCCGACCTTGAGTGGAGTTCGTTCCTCGGGGGATCCTCGCCCGACGCCCAGTTCGGCGTGCTCCCCGGAACGCCAAGGGGCACCCAGGCCCCTGACCTCGCTATTGGCGCAGATGGTTCGGTCACTGTCTCTGGGGCGACCCGCTCCGATGACTTCCCCACCACAGCGGGCGCCTTCCAGGCGGGGCCTATTCAGGGATTCCTTGATGGGTTCGTCGCCCGGTTGAGCGCGGATGGCTCGTCGCTGCACTACTCCACCCTGGTGGGGGGCGCCAGCGCTGAGGTCAACACAGGCGTGGACATCGACGGAGCCGGCCGCGCGATCGTCTGCGGCGGGACGATCTCTGATGACTTTCCCGTGACCTTGGGCGCCTACCAGACAACCCACGGTCAGCCAGGAGGAGACGATGTATTCGTCTTCGTGTTGAACGCCAATGGAACTGGCCTCGACTACAGCACTCTCCTGGGCAAGGCCGAATTGGACTTCGCTCTCTCTGTAGCCGTGGACGCATCAGGGATCATCACCCTGGGGGGAGCGACCGAGTCATTCGATTTCCCCACGACCACAGGGGCCGCGCAGGTGATTCATGGGGGTGGTTTTGACGGGTTCATCTCTCGCTTGGATCCGTCCCTCGTGGGATCCGCACAGCTCACGAGCTCTACGCTGTTCGGAGGAGCCGACAATGACGACATTTGGGCCCTGGACCTTGTCGATTCGCGAAGCGTGCTTGTTGGCGGCGCTACCAACTCCAAGAATCTTCCAGTGACGCCCGGCTCCTTCGAAGTAGACTACATCGGCGGCATTCTCGACGGCTGGGTGGCACTCATCGAGCTTGAAGACCTCGGCAAGAGCTACTGCAACCCCGCGGTGGCCAACTCAACCGGCCAGCCCGGCCGGATGTCCGCCGATGGCTCCGAGTTCGCCTCGGCCAACGACATCACCCTCACGGCTTCGAGCCTGCCGCCCATGTCATTCGGCATGCTTCTGGCGAGCCAGGGACGCGGGTTCATGCCGATGCCCGGCGGTAGCCAAGGCAACCTGTGCCTGGGCGGACCGATCGGTCGCTACCAGCGCGCGGGGCAGATTCAAAGCTCCGGCGCGGCGGGCCAGATCGCACTTGCCCTCGACCTGTCCCAGACCCCTACACCGAACGGCTTCGTGGCCGTCCAGGCCGGTGAGACCTGGAACTTCCAGATGTGGCACCGCGACCTCGTGGCCGGTACCGCGACCTCCAACTTCACCGAAGGGCTCGAGATCTCGTTCCTGTGATGTGACTGAATCGGCTGGGCCCTTGGGTGCTCTACTGGCCGTAGTGAATCCGTCGTAGTCGATGGTTCGAACGGCCCTTTTCTCCTGCCTACCGCCTGCCACCTCCGCTCAAATGCTCCTATCCCTCGCCCTCCCCATGCTCTCGAGCGTGGCTGGTTCGAACCCGGTTTCGCCTGTTCTTGTGGATCTCTACGTCGATGCTTCTGCGACGTGCGCGTCCGGAGCGGGCACGCTGACCAATCCGTACTGCACGATTGCTGAAGCCGTTGCGGCGGCAGTGAACGGTGATGTCATCCGCATCGCACGCGGAACGTACGTTGAGAACCTATCCCTTGGTGCGAACATCGCCCTGATCGGAACGGACGGGCAGGCCGTCACGACGATTGATGGAGGGATGAACGGTACGGTCGTCACGGTGCTGGCTGGTTCGGACGTCACGATGGATGGCCTGACCGTCACCCGCGGCACGGATAGCGGAATCATCAACCGGGGGCAGCTCTTGCTCACGAACAGCACGGTCACTGGGAATGAGGCGGGCACCCACCTCGGCCCCGCGGGCTACTACTCTTACACCATCGGCGGCGGGGTCTTTCATGACCAGCCAGGGACCAGCGCGAACACCCTGACACTGGGGAATGTTGTTGTATCCAACAATACCTCATATTACGACGGGGGCGGTGTCGGCGCCTTGGGCGGCGGCGGTGGCGTATTCATCACAGATTCCACCATCACAGGCAACTCAGCGGGCTTCGGGGGTGGTGTCGGGGTGATTGGAGACAGCGACCTCACCATCCAATGTTCAACCCTCACCGATAACACAGCAGGGCTCTCCGGGGGCGGTGTCGGCCTCTCGTCGACCGGCCAATTAGGCGGCGACCTCCTCATCGACAGCTCCACAATCAGCAGCAATGCGTGCACTTCCGTTTGCCCTATCTTTACGCCTTGCTACAGCAGCGCCGCGGGCGGTGGAATATCCACCTTCTTTATCAGGTCCGCGACCGTGGTGAACTCCACGATCAGCGGCAATACCGCCGGCGGAATCGAGGCATTCGGTGACCTCACCCTACGCAGCACAACCATCGTGGGTAACACAGACGGCTACGGCGTCTTCTCACGTCTTGGGGCGGGCTCGCCCGTGGCAATCTCAGGCACCGTGATCGCAGGTAACTCCCA
>CAJXRJ010000354.1 GCA_913058555.1 uncultured bacterium | reverse complement strand
CGCCGCCACCGTACTCGCCGTCGGCTTCGTCATATCGCGTGTCTTGGTCGATCCGCAACCGGCCCTGGCGGATGCCGAAGCGGGCGCGGAGACGCCCGGCTTGGCGGTCCCTCCTTCGCCGGAGGGCGCACAGGAGCACCTCGCCGACTCAGGTCAAGGACCAGCGACGCCAGCCGTCGGCGACCGGGGCCGCACGTCCATGGCCCCCGAGTCTCCGGTTGAACCCGTGATCTCGAAGAACGAGCAACCTATCATCGGTCGCCTCGTATCGACGGGAACCGGCGATCCGTTGGCTCATTTTCTCATGACGATCGCGCGCGCTGGTGCCCCCCTGGAGGACGTCGTAACCGGCGCCGATGGCCGCTTCGAAAGCGCGGAATCCTACGCCTTCGGCGAGCTTCAGTTTCGATTGCTCGACGCCGAGGATTTGGATCGCACCTACTACTACGGCGGCACCGTGATGCACGCGGGCAAGCACCAAACCCTGATGCGCGACTGGAGGACGGACGCTGAGATCATGCTTGAGCTGGAGCCCACGCTGGAGTTTCCCCTGCGCCTCGTTGGTCCACGGGCCGCCGTCAACTCGATTGAGACGATCGCGGTGCTCTCGCATCCCTTCGCGACCGCCCCTCCCGGAGGGCCGGCGCAGTTCAATGCTCAAGTGAGACGCACAGGCGACCATGCCTGGGTGCGCTTCGCCCCTTTCAAGCGCCTCGGGGCGGAAGGGGACGAATGGCACCTGCAAGCCGAGAGCCCCGACGGCCTGTGGGTGGCCCAGGCGACCATCCCGGCCGGAGCCACTCGTCGGAACGCTCCCATCAGCCTCGTACTCGAGCCTGCGGCCCGCATTGAAGTCGTTGTCCCCTGGGGTGCCGATGAGGAGCCAGGCGGGATCGCGGCTGCACTCGGCCCGACGGCTTTGGGCGGGAGCGCCATGATGACCGACCGCCGAGTGGAAAATCGCTCGACGATATTCACGCGCGGCGCGCTCCTCCCGGGCAGCTGGACTCTACTCACTTACGGTCAGGGGACCGAGATCGACAAGCGAGAGCTTGAGCTCGGCGCCGGCGAAGTACGGCGGGTCGAGGTGGCGCTCGAGTTCCCAGCCGAGTTGCACGCATGCGAAGTGCGCATCACGAGCGAGACCGGCAACTACCACTCAATGCTCTCGCTTAGCGCGCACGAACGAGGTGGAGCACGCCGGCGCTACGGGGCCGGAATGGTGGAATGGCAGGAGGTGGATGGCGAGTGGGTCGGAACCCAGGCACTCGGGTCGCTCGCACCCGGGGAGTACGGGCTGGAGCTCGCCCTCAGCGTCGATGGTTTTCCGTGGGCTACGGCCGATCGCACGATCCAGGTCCCCGGTGGCCCGTACGAGATTCGATGCCTCGACGGTGCTAGCGGAGCCGCTGCGCCCTTCGGCTTGCGCGTAGTTCACGCAGAGACGCTAGCAGCCCTGGGCGGCTTCGTCGCCACGATCAGCCCCACGGGCGACGACGGCTTCTACGTCGGCACGCCAAATGACCAGGGTGTGGTGCGCTGGGCCACCTTCGCAGGTGACAGCAAGCCCAAGTTCAAGGTCTCGAAAGTTGGTTTCGAGACGATTGAGGGCGACTGGAGTCAGGCTGAACTCGAGGACGGGGCACGAACCGTCGAGGTTCGCCTCGTCCCCGTCAATTGAGCCGAGACTTGTCTGGCGCGCCGAAGCCCGGCCAGCCGAATGAATACCGCCGCCAAGCCCTTGGGGTTCCCGTGGACTCAGCCTCTTGTGCCATGATGACGGGGACCCGGGCGAGTGACGACCATAGGAACCGCCACTTCGCTGGGCATGTCCACCACGATTGGCTGGCTGTCCTGCTTTGCTGTGGTCCATGGGATGCCCTGATGGTCGCTCCCGACTTCAACCCGAGCACGCGCATGCCTGGGACCACCCACCCGTAACGCTCGCCCTCCCAGGTCTTCGGGCCACTGAGGACTCATGAACCGTCAACCCGTCCTCATCGTCGGTGCAGGCCCCGGCGGCTTGTGCGCAGCTCTCACCTTGCAGAAACGCGGGATTCGATGCCTCTTGGTCGAACGAGTCCCCGAAGAACGGCTCTTCGCCGATGTGGGCGGCGGTTACGACATCGGCCTCAACTCTTTGAAGATGCTGGATCGCCTGGGAGTCGGCGACGCCGTCCGTCAGCAGGGTCGAAAGACGGCAGCGGTGCTCTCCTTTACCTCCAACGACGTGCTCTACGATCGCATGACGCTCCCCGAGGACGTAGATGCCGTGGGGGTCTTGAGGTCCACCCTTCAGCGCATTCTTTTGGACGGCCTCGATCCCAGCATGCTTCGCTGCGATGCCAAGGTGGTCGCCGTCGAGCCCCAACACGACGGCGTCACCGTGACGCTTCATACAGGCGAACAGCTGCACGCCGAGGTGCTGGTAGGCGCCGACGGCGCCCACTCTGCGGTGCGGAAGGCCACGTTTCCCAAGGATCCCCCGCTACACTTCTGCGGTTTGACCTGCGCTTGGGGCCGAACCCCGCTTGATGCGCTGCCCTCAGTCCTCGCAGATCAGATGCCGGCACTGGATCACGCCATCAGTGTCACGGGCCCTGGACGTATCCTGCTCGCAGGATGTCCAGGCGACAGTTGGCTGTGGAGCGCATTCTGGCGAACCGATCGCTTCACCTCTTCCACGTCGGGATCACTGCGGACTGTGCAACAGCAGTTTGTCGACTGGGGACCGCGCACCACAGGTCTACTCCACCACGCCGACCCAGACACGGTCGTGAAAGTAGGGATCTTCGATCGGGACCCCATACCGTCCTGGAGCGCAGGCCGCACTATCTTCATCGGGGACGCGGCACATCCAATGACTCCGTTCCTGGGACAGGGCGCAAACTCCGCCATGATCGATGCCTTTGTCCTGGCCAACCTGCTTGCCGACGAGACACCTGAGTCAGCGTTCAGCAAGTTCGAACGACGACGGAAGGTCCCCGTGGAGAAGAACGTGGCGAGCGCACGGTCACTCGCAAGGTGGATGACCACCGAGAACCGCCTCAGCGCGCTCGCATTTCGCTCGATGATGCGCCTGGTTCCGTCGTCCCTGCTGCTGCGGGCCATCACGTCCGCTGACCACGTCAACGACGTGACAGATCTGATCCCCAAGATCCCCCAACCGGGGTGATCAGGGCCCGGGTATCGGTGGACGTGGTCTTGGGTCCGCCCGCCAGCCCCATCTACAAATGAGACGCCGCCGGCGAGTCCGTGCTTCGGCTGCTCTCTGCCTGCGCCACGGTCCGAAGATCATTCTAGCCGCTACCGGGTTCTCCCTAGTCCTGGCGATTCTGCGGGCAGCGTCGAAGCGGCAGCCACGCCCGCTTGGACCCGCTCCGTAGGCCAGGGGCCAGCCCACTCCGATCATGCCTAACCTCCCGACCTCCACGACGAGTGCAGCCGCGCGATTTGCCGCGTGGGGAGCGTTATTCGGGGTCGGGTTCCCACTGGGTGCGACCCTGTTCGATGTCGCTATCCAGGGTCTACCCTTCAACCTGGCGAGCCTCGCCCAAGTCCAAAGGCAGCAGCCTCTGCACTGGGTCATCGACACAGCCCCGCTCTTCCTGGGATTGCTCGCTTGGCTGGCGGGCCAACGACAGGACCGAATCGCGCAGCTGAACGCAGAGCTTGAAGCACGGGTCGAACAACGGACGGAGCAGCTAAAGTCCACCAACCGGGAACTGCAAGTCGAGGTCCTTGAGCGGGAGTCCACCCAGCGCGAGCTTCATGCCGCGGTGGAGCGCGCGGAGGCGGCCAACCAGGCCAAGAGTCTGTTCTTGGCAACCATGAGCCACGAGATCCGCACGCCCCTGAACGGGGTGATCGGAATGACCGGCCTGCTCCTCGACACCGACCTCACGGAGGACCAGCTCGAGTTCGCAACCACCGCTCAGAACTCCGGCGAGGCACTGCTCGCCGTGATCAATGACATCCTCGACTTTTCGAAAATGGAGGCCGGGCACGTCGAACTCGAGGTGATCCCCTTCAACCTCCGTGACGTCGTGGAGGAGACCCTCAACCTCCTGGCTCACCGTGCGGAGGAGGGCGGCATCGAATTGGCCTTCCTCATCGACTTCAACGTCCCCGAGCGGCTGCGGGGAGACCCGGGGCGCATCCGCCAGATCCTGCTGAACCTCCTCAGCAACGCGACCAAGTTCACCAAGGAGGGCGAAGTGGTCCTCAAGGTGAAGACACAAGACAGCGGCTCCGGGGGACAGCTCGTTCTGTTCGAAGTGAGCGATACCGGCATTGGCATCCCCCGTAGCCGTCAAGACAGACTCTTCCAGTCGTTCTCCCAAGTCGACACCTCCACCACCCGCGAGTACGGGGGGACGGGCCTCGGCCTGTCCATCTCCAAGCAGCTGTGCGCGCTGATGGGCGGTGAGATCGGTGTGCGCAGCACAGAGGGCGAGGGGTCCACCTTCTGGTTCACCGCAGCCTTCGAGCATCAGCTCGAGGACGACGTGGAGCTGCCCAGGCTCCCGGCGGAAGCCCTCCACGATTCGCGGGTGCTCATCGTCGACGACAACGCCACGAATCGGAACATTCTCTCCCGCTACCTGACCCATTGGGGCTGCACCTTCGAGGAGGCCGAAGATGGTCCCACGGGGCTGCGATTGCTTACCGAATCCCTGGCGGCTGGGACGCCTTTCGACCTGGCTCTCTTGGACTTCAACATGCCCCTGATGGACGGCGGCGAGCTGGCGCAGGAGATCCGATCCGAGCCTGACCTACGGGACCTGCCTCTGATCCTGTTGACCTCGATGGGCCAGCTTGGTGACGCGCGTCGGGTCGAGGACATGGGCTTCGCTGGATACCTCGTCAAACCCATCAAGCCCACGCCCCTCCTCGATTGCATCTCCCTCGTGCTCGGGCCGCCTCCCGAAGAAGAGACCCGGTCGAAGCGACCGCTGATCACCGAGCAGGTCACCAGGACCCCTGATCGAAAGCAGGTCCGGATCCTGTTAGCAGAGGACAACGTGGTGAACCAAAAGGTCGCGGTCCGCATGCTACAGAAGGCGGGCTACAGCTGCGATATCGCCGGCAACGGGCAGGAGGCCCTGAAGGCGCTCAAGCTGGCCGCCTACGACCTCGTCCTGATGGACTGCCACATGCCGAAAATGGACGGCTGGCAGGCGACGCGCGAGATCCGCGAGCAAGAGCAGTCCGGCTCCGGCCGGATCCCGATCATCGCCATGACGGCCAACGCCATGGAAGGAGACCGTCAGGCCTGCCTCGACGCCGGAATGGACGACTACGTCAGCAAGCCGGTCCGCTTCGAGCGGCTCGTCGATTCGATCGAATCGTGGGTGGCGTGACTCGAGGCAGGCGCCTCGTCACGGCCGCGGCATAGGGACTCCGAAAGGAGGGCGGCTTGGGCCGCTTTTCCCGAGCGCGATGTCAGCGGCTATCCTCTGGGCACGTCGCCCTCCCACCGGGGCTGCCAGCCCCGACGATCCCCTGCCGCCTCGCGAAGTCCCGGGGCCCCTCAACACCATGCCACTGATCCTGCTCGCAGCCGGACTGCTCGCCCCGTCCGCTGTTCCCTCCTCGACGCCGATCTGCGCGGCGATCCTTGACCTCTTTGAACCCCGAAGGGACCTGGCCGGTTTCAAGGAGGCGATGGACGGGGATTATGCGCGCCTCTACAACCTTGCCCCGTTCGAACGCGCGGATGGGCGCGACCTGTCTCCGACGGAGCTGTCCGAGATCCGCCGCCGCTGGACCTCGGAGCGGGAGCGCGTGGCGGTTCGTATTCGCTCCATCGAAACAGACCCGGTCGAGGCCTTTGTGTTCGAGGCCGAGTGGCGTCTTGCCAAGCTCGGCGTGTTTGAACGCGCGGGCTTGGAGCGCGTCGACGGCACGCCACCCATCGTCTACTTCGCCGAGCCCCCCATGCGAAGCAAAGCCGAGCAAAAGGCGGCGCTCTTAACCGAGCTCGATCCCTGGGGGGCGCGCATGGAGGCTCTCTTCCAAGAGCTTTACGCCGACCCGCTCAAGCTGCAAAGGGCCCCCGGCCGGGGCGCGACGGGGATCTGCATCCTCCAGACCGCCGCCCAGTATGGCGAGTTCGCCAAGCTAGACGGGAGTCGCGCGGCCTCGGATGCGCAGGCGTGTTACGACACCACCCTCGGAGTGGCCGTGACCTACCTCGGCGGCAAGGGGCTGCCCGAGCTGCTCGGGGAGCGCCGCGTGGATCTGCTCAGGGCACAGGCCACTGGGACCCTGTACGCCCACAAGGCGGCAGACGCGGACCTGGAGTCCTGGCTCGCCATAGGGCTACCCGCGTACCTCGCCCATCACGAAGGCAAGACGCCCAAGGCCTTGGACGTGCGGACCCTTGATCCAGAGTGGATCGGCTGGATCTGCAGGCTGCTGCGTCCTGAGGCGCGACGGGTGCTCCTGCCCGGTCTCGCGGACTTGACCCGGATCAGCGGACCCGGCGCCTACGACCGCTGGGTCGAGCCACGCTACCGCGAGAAGACCGGCCGAGGCCTCAAGGACCATTGGGGAGAGGTCGTCCATGACGCCCACGCCGCAACCCTCGTGTACTTCCTTCACCGGGGGGCCAAGGGGCGCTACGCCGAGGGCTTCCGCCGTTACCTGGGCCTCGCCCTTGCGGGCTCCGGCGGACCCGAGCCCCTTCGGCGCTGCCTGGGCGTCGACGACCTCCGTCAGGTGGACGACGAGTTCGTGGCGTTCGCGGCCGAGCGCTACGCGGCGCGTTACCCGGGACATCCGCTGGAGAGCCTCGAGGCCATCTTCCCCGAAGATCAGCCGAAGGCCACCAAGAAGCGCCCCAAGGGGGCCACGAAGAAGCCATCCAAGCGCGACGCAAGTCGCGGAGGTTCCGACCGGGAGACCTCGCGCCAGAGCAAGGAGACGCAGAAGTCCGCGCCCGCTCCCGCGCTGACCGCCCCCGCGCCCACCGCGGCCGCGGCCATGGGTGCGGCCGCCGGCCATGTGGCCAGCGGCGCGACAGCGGCGGCGGCTGAGTCCCTCCGCGTCTGGCTCGCCGACTACGGAGAGACCGAGGGGGCAGATCGCGTGGCCAAGGAGCTCGAACGGGTCGAGCGCTTCCGCGCGCTGCGCCACCAGGTCGTCGCGCAGCTCATGGCCAAGGGGAAGAAGCTGAGCGTGCAGCTGCCCGCCGGCAAGGTCATCGCCAGCATCGAATCCTTGGAGGGCGAAATCATGCAGCTAGGTAGGAACCGGCTGAAGCTGAAGGCGCTCGCCGCGTCCGATCGCTACGCGGGCGTGATCGACATCGATCTCGTCTGGCTCGGCTTCGCCCGCGTGGACTCGCTCGACGACCTGTCGCTGCGCGAGCGCGCCGAGCCGGTTCGGATCGAAGCGCAGTCCGCGTTCCTCGAGGGGACCGATCTCTTCGTCGACGGCCTCGACGTCCGCCTCGGCTATCAGATCGTGAACTGGGGCGTCGCCGATCAGTTCAACCCCACCAACAACCTCAACGCGGACGACCTCGAGGACCGGCTCCTCTTCGGAACCCAGCAGTCCAATCTCATGCTGCGCGCCGACTACGGCGTGACCGACGGGCTCACGTTGTCGGGCGTCGTCGTCCCGATCTTCCGCCCCGCGCTGCTTCCGTCGTCCGCGCCGCTCGCCGTCGCCGCGGTGGATCGGCT